>JAYRNL010000184.1:0-14694 GCA_041912235.1 Cyclobacteriaceae bacterium | reverse complement strand
TTACCGTAGTTGTGGGCAGATTCCGGTTCAAACAGTTCGCCGTCGATGACGACGACGCCAGCCTGAAGGTAGGCACTGACGCGGTATTGGTGGGCGCGTGGTGCAACGTGGAAAATGCGCAACGCATACTGGATATAGGAACCGGCTCCGGCGTCATCGCCCTGATGATGGCCCAACGGACATCGCCTGACGCCCGTATCGATGCGGTAGAAGTCAACGTCAACGATGCGAATCAGGCCCGATCCAACATAATGAACTCCCCGTGGCCCGGCAAAATAGCGGTGCATGCACTACCCATCCAGGAATTTAGTCCTGACGGTCCCTACGACTTGATTGTCTGCAATCCTCCCTATTTTTCACAGAGTCTGCATCCTCCGGAGACGAACCGCGCCATGGCGAGGCATGACACCCAGCTGACGCAACGAGAACTATTGGCTGCCGTGGACAGGTTGTTGGCTCCTCACGGAATCTTCAGCGTAATCCTTCCGGCCCATGGTGCAGAAAAGTTCATTGGCGCAGCTGTCCGTCATGGACTTCACCTGACGAGGCACACGCGCTTCTTTACCCGCAGGCACAAACCCCAGGAGCGGTCGCTGATGTCGTTTAGCAAGACCCCATTCCCTTTCGAAGAAGACAGCCTTTTGCTTTATGATGAAAGCGACAGAAAATCACAGGGATATACCCGGCTAACGGGCGAATTCTATTTGTGATTCCGTGTGCGCTCAAGGCGAAGCCCACGGCCTGATTCCCCAATCCGGGGGACTTTCCTCCTAATGCCTTCCGCAGTGCCCCCTGGATTTAACAAATTCTTTACGGGTCATTATCAGTCGGTTACAAGAAATCAATTGTGTGTTTAAACATATACTTACCGTTTTCGGTTAGCATTGTATCCACAATTCACAACTATGAAAAGACAACTCATCTTATCCGCTTTTATTCTGGTATCGCTGGGTGCCACAGCGCAGACCTGGACGGTGGACAAAGCGCACGCCAAACTGGGCTTCAGCATCACACACCTCATGATTTCCGATGTGGAGGGAAACTTCAAGGCCTACGAAGCCACCATCACCTCGGCTAAGGACGATTTCTCGGATGCCGTATTTGACATCTCCGCCGACATCGCAGCCATCAACACCGACAACGAAGGCCGCGACAAGGACCTGCAAGGCGAGCGTTTCTTCGATGCCGCCAAGTTTCCCAAACTTACGTTCAAAAGCACTTCTTTCACCAAACTGGAAGGCAACAAATACAAACTGGCCGGCGACCTCACCATGAAGGGCGTAACCAAGCCCGTTGAACTGCAGGTGGTAATCAATGGTCCCATTGACCGCCGCGGCAAGAAAGTAATCGGCATCAAGGTATCCGGGATAATCAAGCGCACCGACTTTGGCGTGGGTGGATCCGGCAACGCGATGGTCAGCGAAGAGGTTACCCTGATGGCCAACGGAGAATTTGTAAAGGGTTAATTTTTTTAAATTGGTTTTGGGTTAAAAGCCCTGCCCTCGGGCAGGGCTTTCTTATTTCAACAGAATAATGGAATTTGCCGATAGGTTGACTTAATGGCGGCGCAGTGAAGATTGAAGAGGAAATCAAACAGCAGAAATTCCGCAACGACATACAGAAAGTCGTAATCAATCTCATGTATACGGCGGGATGGTTAACCGCGCGCCAGGAGGAGTTCTTCAAGCCCTTCGGGATAACCTCCTCCCAGTTCAACATCCTTCGCATTCTTCGGGGACAAGGCGACAAGTCCCTTTCCGGAACCGAAATAAAAAGCCGGATGCTGGAACGCAACTCGGATATCTCCCGCCTGCTGGACCGGTTGTCCCGGAAAGAGCTTATTCTGCGAAGCCAGTGTCCCAACGACAAGCGGGCCAGTGACGTTCGCATAACCCGGAAAGGACTCTCGGTGCTTAAGTCCATCGACGATCACATTGACAAGATGGAGAAGCAGCTCTTCAAACTCTCAAAAAAGGAAGCCCGGCAGCTGAGCGAACTGCTGGACAAGGCCAGGGGCTAATCCCGCCACAAAAACAAATGGCGACGGATTCTTCATCCGTCGCCATCAGCTTAATGCGCGATACAATCAATACCGGTAGTAGTCGGGCTTGAACGGCCCGCTTGCATTAACACCAATATAACGCGCCTGGTCGTTGGATAACTCTTCCAGTTCCACACCGATTTTCTTCAGGTGAAGGCGTGCAACCTTCTCATCGAGGTGCTTCGGCAGCATGTAGACTTTGTTCTCGTACTTGGATGTGTTGGTCCACAACTCAATTTGGGCCAGGGTTTGGTTCGTAAATGAGTTCGACATCACAAAAGAAGGATGACCCGTGGCGCAACCCAGGTTGACCAGGCGTCCTTCGGCGAGGAGAATAACCTGGCGACCGTTTTTCAGCGTATAAAGGTCCACTTGCGGCTTGATGGTATCCTTGGACGCGTTCTTGTTCAGCCAGGCTACATCAATCTCATTGTCAAAGTGGCCGATGTTGCACACAATGGCTTTGTCCTTCATCTTCTCAAAATGACGTCCTACCACAATGCCGAAGTTGCCCGTTGCGCTGACGATGATGTCGGCATCTTTCACCGCGTCATCCATCTTCTTCACCGCAAAGCCGTCCATGGCGGCCTGCAGGGCGCAAATCGGATCAATTTCGGTAACGATCACCCGAGCACCTGCGCCGCGCAGCGAAGCGGCAGAACCTTTACCCACATCGCCGTACCCGGCCACAACGGCTACTTTGCCGGCCATCATCACATCCGTGGCACGGCGGATAGCATCCACGAGGGATTCCTTGCAGCCGTACTTGTTGTCAAACTTTGATTTGGTCACCGAGTCGTTGATGTTGATGGCCGGCAGCGGAAGTTTGCCCGCATGCATGCGTTCCATCAGGCGATGAACGCCGGTCGTCGTCTCCTCGGATATACCCCGGATACCTGCAACCAATTCCGGGTTCTTGTCAAGGACCATATTGGTCAGGTCGCCACCATCATCCAGAATCATATTCAATGGCTTGCCGTCGGTAAACGCATGGAGGGTTTGCTCGATGCACCAGTCAAACTCCTGCTCGTTCATGCCTTTCCACGCGAAGACAGGTATGCCTGCCTTGGCGATGGCCGCCGCGGCGTGATCCTGCGTTGAGAAAATATTGCAGGAAGACCACGATACCTCCGCACCCAGGGTGGTGAGAGTCTCGATGAGTACAGCGGTTTGGATCGTCATGTGAAGGCAACCGGCGATGCGAGCCCCCTTGAGGGGTTTGCTGGCGCCAAATTCTTCGCGGATCGCCATGAGTCCGGGCATTTCCGCCTCCGCCAACATAATCTCCTTGCGGCCCCATTCGGCCAATGAAATGTCTTTGACTTTATACTTCAATTTGTCAGCAACCATTGTTTTATGGATTAAGGGCGCAAAGGTAATAAGATTGGTTCACAGTCCATAGGCAGCCCTGCAAACGAAAGGAGGTCCGCTCACTTGGCAAGCAGCTGAGCGTCCGTGATCACGGCGGCCCAAATGCTGATCTTACCTTCATCGGTACGCGTCCACACCGGGACAATAGTTCCATTGTGCGCGGTGATGGCGGTATGATCATAGAAAGGTATTGGGGAAGCGACAAAAGGTGATTCACTGATCCGCCGCTCGTTGAAGCTCGCTCCTCCATCGCCCGACCAGGCAAGGTAGACGTCGGTGCGGGCGTCATCATAATCTCTCTGATCATAGTACACGATGTAGACCATGCCGGTTCCCTGGTCAACAGCCATAGCCGGTGAAAACTGATGACGTCCCGATTCATCTTTGTTAACCCTCGTGGGAGGCGTCCAACTGTCACCGTAACGGATACTGCGATGGTACCAGATGTCGGTATTGTTCGGGCCGGAGCGTTGATCGGCAAAAACCAGATGCAATACTCCGTGATATCGGCTCGCACTGTTGTCAATCATGAGGATGGGCGTGTTATACGTTATACCGAAACCAGAAACAGCAAGCGCCCAACCTCCTTGCTGTTGCGCGATAGCCAGGTCGTTGAACAACCAGGTATCCCCTTCATCATAGGAGCGATCGAAAAAAATTACACCGTTGTTTGCCCAGGCGAGAAAAATCCGACCCTCACCGGAAACGGCGGGCGTGGCGCCGGCAATGGAGGTGCCGTCCCCGAGGCAATTGCCCGGCAGTTGATTGACCGCCTTGGGCTTGTCCCACTTGTTGCCGGCGTTTGAAGCGATGGTGAACATCACGTTGCTCTTGCAACCTTCCTCGGCTGACGGGTATTGATCGTACTGCGTCCAGGCGGCATACAGTATCTGTTTGCCCACGTTCACGGCAATGCCAAGTTTATCATTCTTCTTGCCGCTACCGCCGCCGATGATCGATCCCTCGTTCCATGATTTTCCATCATCATCGGAACGCTGGCAAAGGAGGTGATCATACCCTTCGCCCGGCTTTTCCCCTTCGGTCCGATGGAAATTGTACACACGTCCTTTGGCGTCCATGATCATCCCCACGCTTGCCCCACGCCCCAGGGGTGACTTCACCACCGATTCATTCCAGGTGACTCCACCGTCCAGCGTATAGACCACCTGGTCGGTACCCATGGCGGCCACAATGTTCTTGTCGTTCTTGTGATTCAGGATGACGGAAGGCTCGCCGGGCTTTGGACGCCCTTCCTTTTCCTCGGTCAATTTGATGTTCTTGAATTGCGCCAGCACAGAAAATGAGGCAGACACCAGCGCCAGGATAACCATCGATCTCATCATAAGCCCCAAGCTACAAGCATTTTTCCTTCTTCAGGTAATTCACCCAATGTACATATCCGGCACTGTTGAGATGCAGCCCGTCATACGTGTACTTTAGGTCGAGATTGAGTTTGTCGTCGAGGAAGTGATGGTAGATATCCACATACGTATACTTCAATGCTTCGTGATACCTGGCCAATTGCTTATTGATGTCTTCAATGTCCGAAGACTTGTTGAACCGCGACGGGAAATCCTTATGACCGGGATTGACCGGGAGCAGGCTCTGGACGTAGACGTGGGTTTTTGGCGAACCCGCATGGATTTGCCCCACGATGGAAAAGATGTTCTGAATGATCACCGAATTGGGCGTGTTCCTTGACAAGTCGTTGACACCGATCAGGAGAAAAACCTTGGAAGGCTTATGCCGGATGATTTCGTCCAGCCGGGCCAGGACGCCAAAGGTGACATCACCCGAGATGCCCCTGTTTATCACGGAGGAATCCTTGAGGAGCTTACGCCACTTTCCCCCTTCGGTAATGCTGTTACCCAGAAAGATGATCTTCCCGGTAGTCACCTTCTCTGCCTGGAAGGCCTCGCTGCGCTGGCGATAGTACTCGGGCTGATTAGGCAAGGAGTCATACGCTGCCTGCGCCCAACATTGGGGTGAAAGTGCACACAGAAGAAACAGGGCGAGGAAAGGCAATACGCGGCAGGTCATAGGGCAAAAGCGGTGCGACCGCCTGACAAGGTAATCATCGACTTGTGGAATTTCAACGGAATAAAGACTTCCGTCATATTAAAAATCTCAGCAGCCTCTCTAATTTTAGGCTTGACCTAAATCCACCATGATCACCAGAACGCTCTTCCTCCTCCTCGTATCCTTCAGCGCGGTGGCACAGAACCAGCCGCTGACGCGGATCGCCTTTGGATCCTGCAGCAATGAAGAAATTCAGTACGAAATGTGGTCGGACATCGTGGCGCAAAAACCACAGCTGTGTATTCTGCTGGGCGACAACATCTACGGCGACACCCACGACATGAAGTGGATGCGCTCGCAATATGACTCCCAGAAGAACATGCCGAGTTACCAACAACTCCTGAAAACATGTCCCATCATTGGTACCTGGGACGATCACGACTACGGTCAGAATGACGGTGGCAGGTTCTACTCAAAGAGGAAAGAGAGCAAGGAAGAATTCATGCGGTTTATGGATATCCCGGCCAATGACCCTATCCGGACGCATGAAGGCGTATACAGCGTACACACCTATGGACCCCGGGGAAAGCGCGTCAAGATCATTCTGCTCGACCTGCGCTATTTCCGAGACACTACGATCCGGTCAACCATCCCTGGCCATAAGTACGATCCCAACCCCGACGGCGATATGATGGGTGAAGAACAATGGGCGTGGTTTGAACAGGAGATAAAGCGTTCCGACGCGGACGTGCACATCATCGGATCCAGTGTTCAGTTTGTGGCCAATGACCACTTCTGGGAGAAGTGGGGAAATTTTCCCAAGTCCAGGCAACGGATGTTGGACCTGCTGAGCAAGTACAAGCCCCGCAACCTGTTTATCCTTTCCGGCGACCGGCACATCGCTGAAATTTCAAAGATGGAAGTCCCGGGCCTTCCCAAACCCCTTTATGATTTCACTTCCAGCGGACTAACGCATACCTGGAACATCAAAGGCGACATGCCCCCGAACGAGCGCAACACCGCACGCGTTGGGAAACTCGTCATTCAAAAGAACTTTGGGATGATCCTTATCGATTGGTCGGGGAAAGACCCGGTCATTACGTTTGAAATCCGGGGCAAAGACAACGCGCTCTGGGACACGCCGCTCGTGATAAAGTGAGAGCATGCTCTGGCGAATTTTCCATATCCTGCTCATCGCCCTCCCCCTGTTGTCGGAAGCCCAATCCACCAGGCCCCGAATAGGGCTGACGCTGAGCGGTGGTGGCGCCAAAGGACTTTCGCACATCGGCATTCTCAAAGCGATCGACAGCGCCGGTCTTAAGATCGACGTGGTCACGGGTACGAGCATGGGCAGCATCATCGGCTCACTGTACGCGGCAGGCTACTCAGGAAATCAAATTGAAGAAATCGCCCGCAACATCGATTGGTCGAGCATGTTTTCGAACCGCCCTCCCCTCGAGTTGATCAACATGAATGAAAAGCGGGAGTATGCCAACTACGCCGTCGAGATTCCCTTTGAAAATGGCAAGGCCAAACTCTTTTCGGGATTCATCGAAGGGGAGGAAATCTGGCTTCGGTTCGGGGAGCTCTTCTACCCCGTTTACCCCATCAAGGATTTCTCGAAGTTGCCCATCCCCTTCGCCTGCGTGGCCACTGATGCGGCCTCGGGAAAACCGGTGATTCTCACGGAAGGGGAAATCGTGAAAGCCATCCGCGCAAGCATGGCGATTCCTTCGGTGTTTTCCGCCATCCCCTACAAGAATACCCTGCTGATCGATGGCGGCGTGGTGCGGAACTTCCCTGTCCGCGATGCCAAGGCCATGGGTGCAGACTACGTAATCGGCGTGAACCTATCCCAGGGCTTACTTCCGGCCGACAAGCTTCTCTCCCCGGTAGATATGCTCTACCAAATCGGCTTCTACAAGGATGCCGAAGATTTCGCACGGGAAGCGAAGGCGTGTAACCTGCTCATCGAACCCGATCTGAAGGATTTCAGCGCTGCGAGCTTCAGTTCTTCCGACAGCATCATAATGATCGGCAACCTCACCGGGAAGCTGTTCTACCCGAGGTTCAAAAAGCTGGCTGACTCTCTTCGCGGTTTATACCCGGATGCCGTGCCTAAAAACAACCGGCTTCCCCGGGCAGACAAGGTGATTCTGGACGGCTTCAAGATCGAGGGGCTGAAGTATTCCAACGAAAAGGATTTTGAAGGCAAGCTCGGACTCCTGGCCGGACGTGCGTACAACGCCAAGGACTTTTCTAACGCCGTGAGGCGGGCATTCAGCAGCGACAACTTCCGGCGGATCGCCTTTTTCGTGGAGCCCCGGGAGCCGGGCCATGCCATCCTCCGCTGTGAGGTAGTGGAAATCCCACGCACGTTTCTCAAAGTGGGCCTTAATTTTCACAGCTATTCCAACGTGGCGTTGATCACCACGCTAAGCACACGAAACCTCCTTTTCAACCGGTCCAAGACCTACCTCAAAGTGAACTGGAGCCCCAACCCGAGGGGCTTGCTACGCCACGACCAGGCCTTTGGGAAAGCGCAACGGTGGGGCAGCATGTTTTCGGCTTATGCGGACAAGTTCAGGTTCCCTATTTATTCCGACTTCAACCAGTCCTACGAATACAAATCCCGGTATTCCTACCTGGACCTCCGCTTCTATAAGCTCATGGGCACCACAACGCTACTCGGGTTTGGTGTCTCCAAAGAGTGGGTAAAGCTCTACCCTGAAGTCACCCCTGACGAACAATTTATCGGCGACATCGATTTCTGGAATGGCTACTTCTTTTATCAGCGCAACAGCCTTGATCTCAAGTCGTTTCCGCGCCATGGCTCATTCATCGATCTGCAGGCGGGCGTGGTGTTCAGCCAGCGGACCAACTTCCTGTTCACTTCGTCGAACGGCTCATTCTCATCCGATTCACTCAACCTCCCGTTCCACCCCTATCAACAATTGAAAGTAAAAGCCGGAAAATACATTCCCCTGGGCCGTCGCTGGACGTTGATTACCCAGCTCAACAGCGGGATGAATTTCAATTACAAGGACACGTACTTCAACTTTTATTCGGTTGGCGGAATCAACGACTTCATACGAAATCAGATTCCCTTCGCCGGCATCACAGAGAACCAGATTATAACGTCCAGCATTGCGGCCGTGCAGGCAGGCCTGCAGTATGAACCGATCACCAACCTCGTGGCCACCTTCAGGGCCAATATTGGTTACTACGACATTATCGAACGCGATCCGTCCAAATGGAGCATGCTGAGCGGCTATGCGCTTTCAACCGGATACCGGTCGCCGATTGGTCCCATAGAAATCTCCGCCCTCTACAGCGACCAGTCGCGCTCGCTGGTGGGGTATGTGAATGTGGGATTTACTTTCTAGCTTAAGGCAGCCAGTCGTTTCCTTCCCATGGTCCCGTCTACCCGGTATTCGCTTCGCGTCGGTATCGCCCTCGTGATCGCCAACATGATCGGCACAGGCGTGTTTACTTCGCTGGGGTACCAGGTTGGACCTTTACCTTCAGGATTTGCCATCCTCATGTTGTGGCTGCTCGGTGGTGTCGTAGCCTGGTGCGGCGCCTTGACGTACGCCGAGATCGCCACGACCCTCGAACGTTCCGGCGGTGAATACCTCTACCTGAGCAAGATATACCATCCTACACTGGGGTTTGTCAGCGGATGGATCAGCACGGTGGCCGGCTTTGGTGGCGCCATATCCGCGGTAGCCATCGCTATCGGTTCGTATGCGTCTACGCTCACCCCGCTCCCTCAGAAGGCCGTGTCCATCAGTTGCATTGTGGTGATATCCGCCATTCACCTGCTGGGCGTAAAGACGGGGGGGCGCATGCAGACCTTGCTTACATCAATCAAACTTTTCCTCATCGTATTCTTCTGTCTGGCTCCCTTCCTGATCACCGATGTGAGAAGCGGCCTGTCCTTTCTACCTCAACCGGGAGACGTTCAACTCATCTTTTCATCGGGTTTTGCGGTGGCATTGGTTTTCGTAGTGTACGCCTACACCGGCTGGAATGCCGCCGCCTATATCGCAGGCAACCTGGAAAATTCCACGGTCAACCTGCCCAAGGCCTTGCTGATCGGCACGATTACCGTCATCGTTGCGTACCTCGCCCTTAACGGGATGTTTCTGCTCACCACCCCTATGAGCCAGCTCGCCAACGTGAACGACGTGGGAAATGTCGTTGCGGAAAGGCTGTTTGGAGAAGAGGTCGGCCAGGTCTTCTCCGCATTGTTCAGCATCGCCTTGCTCTCCACCTTAAGTGCCATGACCATAGCCGGATCACGAGTTACGGAGGCCATGGGCGAAGATTACCGCCAACTGGGATTCCTGGCGCTGAAGAATCGCTACGGTATGCCGTACTGGGCTGTCATACTTCAGGCGGCCTGGTCGGTATTCCTTGTTTCTGTAAGCACCTTTGTGGAGATCGTCCAGTACATATCCATCAGTCTTTCCATCTTCTCGATGCTCACCGTAGCCGGTATCTTCCGCCTGCGCAGGGAATACCAGGTCCGGCCTTTCCAGGTTCCTGCCTACCCGATCCCACCCTTGATCTTTATCGCGGTCACCTGCTGGATGATCTGGTACATGTTTTGGGAGGACCCAAAAATCATCATGTTCTCGGTAGCCACCATGATACCCGGTGCCTTGCTGCACCTCGCCCTTTCGCGACAAAAGGCGTAAGCCCACCTGATCATTGTCATTGGACGTGGTAATCACGCAGGGTACTTTCAAGTGTCTTACCTAACGGATTGAGTCATGACATCCAAACCCCTCACCTTTGCGTCATGGGTACTGTACACCTCCTTCGGATGGATAACGGGTATTGTCTTGTACCTTCTTCTGACGCGTATCTCCGAACAATCCGGCCTTCAACTTCATGACGGTCAATCGCTGGTGGGCATCGGGCTATCAGCAGGGGTGGGACTGTTTCAGTGGATGCTTATTCGTAAACAATCGGAAAGCGGGTTCAAATGGTTTTGGTCTTTGTTTGTGGGGATGAGCCTGCCATTCATCATGGTTGATCTCATCAGTGCGGCCGTCGGGCTAAATCCCCACACGGTGGCGCTGGATGTGCAGATCATGGGGTTGCTGTGCACCACCATCATCGGCGCCTCACTCGCCGGATATTTTCAGTACCGCTTTGTGCTCGACAAAACCGAAATGGCCTCCAATTGGATCACCTACCACAGCCTTTCCTGGATGGCAGGCTTTGTGCCGATAGCCGTTTACCTCGGCGCACACACACTAGGCATCACCCGGGCGACAGCCCTTCTGATCGCCCTGCTGGGTGGACCGTTGCTGGGCTATTTCACTGCCCGCCGCATCGTTCGGATCTTCGAAAGTCACGAGGAGAGTTATTGAACATGGAGCACAAAGGTGAGATCGAGATCGGTCTCGCCCACCGTTGCGTCCGAAACCGGGGTTTTTGTTCCTGGTTGATGCTTGAGCACCACGCGAAATGTCCCCGAGATCGGTGCTGCTCCGGCAGACCATGTCGTCGTTATGCCGAGGTTGAGTCCGCCGATATCTTTTGAATGCGGGCCTCCGGAATAGTTCACCGGGTCGGCGCCATGATCGAGGTTCCCGTTTCCGGAAGGATCAGCAAATGCGGTGGCTGTCCATTCAAAGAAGAACTGGTGCTCCTGTCCCTCTTCGGCCACCTCCTCGGTGATATCATAGCCTGGTTGGCCCGGCGGCAGAATTCCGTTGATCATCTCAATGTTCATCACGTAGGTTGTGTTGACGGTCAGGTTGATGGGACCATCCACGGTGATATTTTGAACCCCCTCTCCATCAGGGTCTGTTGCCGTTACCACCACATGGGTCCCCCCGCCCGATGGGACAAAGGTGAGGGTGACCTTGGTCACCAATTCCGGCGTATCCTCTTTCTGCGGATCATCCTGCCTGCACGCCCCGAGGATCATGATCAGGGCAACAAAAAGTCGTATTATGGAAATAGGTCTCATGCTGAAATCAAAAAGCATACTTTACCGAAATAGAAACATTTGTACCCAGGTCATCGGCATAGTACCTCAACCGGTTGGTGTACTCGCGGTAGGAGGCATTAAAGAGATTGTCCACGGAAAGCCGCAAATCAAACCTACCATCTCCGGACGGAATGGCGCATCCAAAAGCGATTCCCACCAGCGTGTAGGCCGGCGGCGCCTCCATGAAATCAAAATTCTTCGTGCTGCCCCCCAGGGGATCCTGACCGCTTTGAATGGCATCGTTGAACTCCCGAACGGTGATGACGCGGGGGGCGCGGTTCTGATGCGCAATGTAGTTCAGCCTCGGCTCCACGTAGAAGTTGTTTTTGGCTCCTTGATACCGGAAACCCAATTCCAGCCGATTGGACGGTATGAAAATAAAGTAGTCGTCATGGCGGATGTCCGTGGCGCTGAGCAGCGACACTTTGGGACGCACACTGAACCGCTGGGTTACCGACCAGGTGGCATCCACGTCCAGCCCAACAAAAAGTGCATCGGTCTGTGTGTAGCGGAAGTATGGGAATGTACCCCTTACGTTGGTTGTTACACCGCGGGGTTGCAGATAGATGTAATTATAGATGGTGTTGGCGTAGACGGTGGCCTCCAATTGAAGTTTCTCGGTCGTGTAGGCATAGGCACCCACCAGTTTATAGGAACGCTCCAGTTTGAAGGGCACTTGATTAATGTCCATCACCGCATTGGTCGAGTCATTGAGCAGCAAACCGTATTCGATGGCCGCCGCACTCTGGTGTGTGCCCAGGCTGTACAATTCTGCCACATGGGGAGGTCGCCAGGCGCTGCCCAAATGAAACTTGATGGTCTGTGACTGACCCAGGCTTCGGGAGATTCCCGCCGACGCGCTGAAACCCTGGAACGACAAGTCGGCGGTGTAAAAGGTATTCTTGAAGTCAAAGCCCTTTACCGCGTAGTTGCGCAAGTCAAAGCGCGTTCCCACGTCGAGCGTCCATTGATTGAGAAGAAACTTGCCAACGACGAAAGGCCCGGCGGAGAACGAGAGGTAATTGGGTATGAACGGTATTCGCTGCGTTCCGGGGATGTTGCGGTTATCCTGATACATTCCATTGGCGCCAAAACAGAATTGGTTGCGCTGATCGGAGCCGGTTTCCCACTCCAGTTCGAGGGTGTGGGTCTGAAGCTCAAGATCGATGGCAGGCAGGGACGACAGGGCCCCACGGCGGATGTCGAATTCCTTTCGGAAATTGGACTGGTAGCCGTATTGAAATCGCCACTCACCTTTTTCCCGCGACCAGTGACTATTGAGTTTGAGAAGGTTATGAGAGACTTGCTGCCTGGGTTCAGCAATATCATAACTGAAATCTTTGGTGCCGATCGGCGGTTCCTGTTCCATGGCCTGCATCAAATCGTTCAGGTTGCTGATCGAAGCCCCGCGTAAAATTCCTATCTCCGTCTGGAAATGGCTGAAGAAAAGTTCCGCGCCACCGTGCTGACCATGGTAACCGATCGCCGTAGAGAAGTCGACTTCTTTCACGCCCGTGTTGGTGAGTGAATAGTCGGCAGCATGGTAGTCGCCGGCTCGCTTGCCGGTGGCCTGCACACGCCAACCCCAGCCCGGAAGTTTCTTTAGCCCGCCTTCGAGCATCCCAGATATTGTGCCGGATCGACCGTTGGATTGAACGATCGTGTTGATGGTGCCGCCCAGGCCCGGCGCTTCCGGCAAGGGCGCAGGGTTAACGACAATCACGCCGCCCAGGGCATCCGTGCCGTACTTGATGGCAGCGGCATCTTTCACCACGACAATATTGGAGGCGATGAACGGGTCAATTTCCGGCGCATGTTCGGCACCCCATTGTTGTCCCTCCTGCCGGATGCCGTGGTTGAGAATGAGGATGCGCTGGCTATGCAGGCCGTGAATCACCGGCTTGAATATGCCGGGGCCCGACTGGATGGTGCTCACACCAGGCAGCGCCTTGAGCGATTCTCCCAGCGTCTTGCCCATAGCCCGGTCCAAATCAGCACCGTCCATCAGCGAGTAGGTGGATGTGCGCTCCACCTTTTCGAGCTTTTCTTCTACAACCACTTCCTGCAACTGTTTCTCCTGCGGCTTGAGGCGAATGACCAGGTCAGTTTTCTTCAAGGGAATGGACACCGTGATATAGACCGTTTCGTAGCCCACATAGCGGATTTCAAGCATCACGTCGCCCGGGCACATCTTCACGAAGGAGAAGGCGCCGGTTTCGTCCGTCGCCTGGCCGCGACTCGGTGTCTGGATGATTACCTCGGCGTTGGCCAGCGCAGAACCTGCTTCTGAAACCACACGTCCGGACAGGGTATAACCACAAGGCGACTGGGCCCGGAGGGCATCCGCCGGGAACAGCACAACACAAAACAGAACCAGGTAAAAACGCATGAAGAGAAGATTGCTAAAACGATCAGAACGGCAGCTGATGCTGCAACATCCACCCCTGGGTGGACTATCGATTAGCAATGAGGTGGAGCTCGGCCGGAAGAGGTGCGGAAAGACGAGAGAATGGTAGCCTGGGCGATGGCCTCATCAAAGACAGGAGGATTGACACCGATGACCAGGGGGGAAAACTCTTCGGAATACAGGGTGGGCACACCGTCGAGTGCGCACGCCTGGCAGGTCCCGCCGCCGTCAACGCCAGCGTGGACCGCCACCGGGTGTTTTTCAGGGACGCCTTGGTGCGAATGGAGCAAACTCAGGCCAACCTGGGTAAACAAGATGGCCGTCAGAACGGCGCCCGAAACCAGCCTGGTAAGGTATGTTGATCCCACGGGTGCAAATATAGCCTGCCAGGGGCTTTTCCGGGACGCCGCTTAAAAAACAGGGATCTTCATTTTTTTAGGGCTGTCTAAATTTTTATTTTTGCATTTCTAAATATCAGTTCACTTGTGATCCGCTGCCTGATCGTACTGTTGCTGCTTGCTTCCGCTGCCGCCGGCCAGACGGGTACCTTACACGGAACCGTGAGATCCGGTGGGCAACCGGTCCCCTTCGCCCATGTCGGCATTGAGGGAACATCCCTGGGCACCTCGGCCAACGAGGAAGGGGTATTCTCCCTCAACGAAGTCCCGGCAGGGAAGCAGGTTGTCAAGGCGACGGCCGTGGGATTTCAACCGGCATCGCGAACCGCGCAAGTAACCGGGGGTAAGACAGTGGTCATTGACTTCGATCTCAAAGAAGACAATGCCCAACTGAATGAGGTGGTGGTGACCGGCACCATGAAGGAAGTTACCCGGCTGTCATCCCCCA
>JAYRNL010000183.1:0-13152 GCA_041912235.1 Cyclobacteriaceae bacterium | reverse complement strand
GGTCACCTGGGACAGTCTGATGTTGTTGGCAAAAAGCCGTTCGGGATTTACCCTGACCTGGAGTTGACGGTCGCGCTGTCCCCAGATGGCCACGTTGGCCACCCCCGGCACCGCCATCATCCGCGGCCGGGCGGTCCAGCGAACGAGCGTGGTCATGTCCATCTGGGAAAGTTTTTTCGAGGTTACCCCGATCTTCATTACGCGGCTGGTTGACGACAGGGGAGTCAGCATCACCGGAGGCCTGGCGACGGCCGGCAGCTGGGGCGTAACCCTGGCGATGCGCTCCTGCACCAACTGCCTCGCCTTGATGACATCCATTCCATTGTTGAAATGAACGACGATGGAGGCAAGACCCAACACCGACTTCGACCGCAGCCGCGTGGAGAACGGTGTCCCGTTGAGCGCGTTTTCGATGGGAACGACAATGAGCGCCTCCACTTCTGCCGTGGAGAGCCCGGGCGCTTCTACCTGCACCTCCACATAGGGAGGCGCGAATTCAGGAAAGACATCAAAGGCGCTGTTTTGCAGAATTTGCGCTCCGCCCGCCATGAGGAGTCCCATGAGGACGACGATCACCAGCCTGAGCCGAAGGGATGTTGAGACAATCCACCGCATCACTTGGCCCCTCCGAATTCAGTTCCGAACAATTCCGCCACTCCCTCGATCACCACCTTGGTGCCGGCCGGCGGCCCCCGGCGAATAAACGCAAGGCCGTTTTCCACGTGCGAAACTTCCACGCGCTTCCGAACAAAGGTTTCCGGCGACGTCATTTCGTACACCCAGGTGCCTCCGTAAATGTCATAGGCAATGGCGGAAAACGGTATCAGCAGGGCTTGCTCCTGCGACTTCAAAGACACGGTAACGCTTACGCGTTGTCCGGGCCGGAAGAGACCGTCGGCGTTGGTCAATTGGTAAAAGAAATCCGCCGAACTGTTCAGCGGGTCGGCCGTTTGCGGTCCGTTCACCGGCGCGGCCTCGCGATCGCCCGAAGAGCCTTTGAAGTCGGAGAGGCTGCGCACATGCGCCATCTTCTTGAGATCAACCAACCGGAGGTCGCCGGCGTATACGGGAACGCGAACCCACAGCGGGCTTACCGCCGACACATCCATGATGGGCGCGTTGGCGGAGACAACCTGTGAAGGAGAGGCATACACACGCTGAATGAATCCGGTGACCGCGGATTCGACGTTGAGCGTGGAGAGGTTGTCAGAGACGCCGCTGCCGGAATTTCCTTTCATCAGCTCGACCCGTGCTTCAGCAACGCGCAACCCGGCTTCGATGTTGGCCAGCTCGGCTTCCGCTTCCTGCTTGGCGCGAAGGCTGCCGGCCTTGTCCTTTAGCAGCTGGTCTGCCCGTTTGAGCTTCTCGGTGACAACCTGGTATTGAACCTGCCGGAGCTTGACGTCCTCCTGGGCGCTGATGAGGTCCTTTTCGGAAGGAAGGATCAGCAGCCGGTAAATCACTTGCCCTTTTCTTACCGGCGAGCCGGCGGGAGGGAGGGCGCCGTCTTTCAAACCCAGGATCGTTCCGGAGACAGGCGCGGTCATCGTCATGGATTGACCCGGCACCGCCATGATTTCCCCGCTGTACGTACGGGTCTGGCCCATGGGCCGTTCTTCGATGACTTGCGCGCGGATGCCAAGCCGTTCCACCGCTTTTGGCGCAAGCTTGATGGTGGTCAGGTCCGACTCCTTCACCGGGTTCTCCACGGAAGAAGGCGGCACTTTCTTTGATTCATTGTTTTTTGAACACCCGGCGGCGATCAAAAAAAGAAGGGTGAGCAGTATCGAGCCAGGGTTTCTCATTTCAATGGATTTAGCATTCTTCTTCCAAGCGCGTAGTTCATTTGACTTACGGCGCGGCAAAGTTCGGCGGAAGCTTCCGCCTGCCTGAGTTTTGCGTCGAGCAGCTGCCGGTTCGCTTCGAGCACCGGCCAATACGATATGTCGCCGGTGCCATAGGAATTCGCGGACAGCGCCACCGCATTTTCCATGGAGGGGACAACCGTCGAATTCCAGAGTTGGAAGGACTTGCGGGCCAGCTCGTAGCGTTCGTAGGCTTCCGAAACCGTGAGCGCTATCCGCTGGCGGAGCGCCACATAGGCGTGAGAGGCTTGCTCAATTTCCGCCTGGGCCCGGGAGATCCTTCCCTGGTTCCAATTGAAGATCGGCACCTCCGTGCGCAAACCGATATTGAACGTTTCCGGGAAAGGTTTCTCTGCGGAGGCCGTGCCCGCAAAATTCTGTCCGTTGAGCACACCGGTAAGCACGGCAATCCGCGATCGTTCCCACCCCAGGCGATGGCCGGCGGCTTCAATGGCTGTGCGGGCGGCGGCAAGCTCCGGCTGGTTGCTGTACGCAATCTCCAGCAGTTCCTGCTTGCTGGCGCTTCCCGTGGGGCTTACGTACGACGCCGACAGCTGCACCACGGTGTCGGTCGGCAAACCCAGCAACGTATTGAACCGGTACCGGAGCACACTGGTATCCTGCTGGGCTTTCATCAGCAAATCGGTCGCCGCCAGGGAGTCCATCCGCGCGGTGATGGCTTCGAGCTCACTGATGTCGCCATTCCGGAGGCGTGAGGCCGCCAGTTCACTCATTTGTTTTCTGATGTCGGCGTTGGCGGCGAGGATCCCTGCCCGCGCATAGCCAAGGGTGAGGTCGGCGTACGCCACCTGCACATCCCGGATCATCGTGAAGCAGCGCTGAACCATGTTCTCAGCGACTTTCGCCGCGTCGCGTTTCGCCGCGGCCACACGGTGGGGCCGCTGCCACAGGTTGTCGAGGTAAAAGTACATGTACCCTTGCGCCACGATGCCGCCGTTGGGCGAGAGGTACTGGAGCAAGGGGTTCTGGATGATACCCGCGTCCTTGACGTCAGCCGCGGCAAAAGAAATGGCCGCCAGGTCTGCCTGGAGCTGCTCGTTGTTCCAAAGCGCAATCGACACGGCCTCGTCCTCGGAAATCCCGTCATCGCCGTTGAATCCGGGCGGCGCCTCAAACTTGCCGGCCGCTTTTTGAGGCGTCACGTCAACGTTCATCTGGCCTTTCACCCGGTCCGACAGGTAGGACCTCGTGTATTGATTGTGTGGATTACAGCCCAGCAGGCAGGCAAGGGCCACCACGATGGAAGCTTTCGTTTTCATCGGCGCCAAGATTGGCTGCAATTCTGTAGAAAGATTGAAGACAGGACCTTTCCGCCCTAGCTGGCCGGTGCCTGTGCGCCGCTGGATTCGCGGAACGCCACGGAAAACACGTGCTCTTGCTCCTGATAGGCGTAGGTGAGTGTGGCCTCGTTCGCTTCACAGATCTTTCGGGCGATTGCGAGTCCGAGGCCGAGGCTTTCCTGGTTGTTGTTCCCCTTGCGGAAGCGATCAAAAATCCGGTCGGCCGGAATGGAGAGCGGCTGACCTGAATTCCGGATAATCCATGAATTCGTGCCGATGGCGACCGTGATCAAAGCCCCCGGCTGACTGTGACGGATGGCGTTGGAGATAAGGTTGGTCAGCAGGATTTCCAGCAAAGCAGGGTTGAAGGCGACCGGGTGTCTGTCCGTTGAGGTGATGACAAAACGAAGTCCTGCCGCCTGGATATCGTTCTCGTAGGTTCCCTTCAATTTCTCCGTGAGTTGGGTCAGATCGATTTTTTCCGTTTCCGGGAATTGCTTGTTGTCGATCCGGGCCAACAGCAACAAAGCCTTGTTCAGGCGGTTCAGCCTGGAGGTGGCATCGAGGAGCGATTCAATAAGAGCCGCCTGCTGCTCAGAAGGCTGCGTTTGCAGCATCAATTCAACCTTCGACTGGAAAATGGCAAGCGGGGTCTGCATCTCGTGGGCCGCATTCTCGGTGAATTCACGTTGCGCCGTGAACGCCTGGTGATCACGGCGGGTAATTTCGTCGATGGCGAGATTGAGGTCGTTGAACTCTTTTACCCGCGATGGTTCAAGGATGATCGGGCTGCTCTTCTCGATCCGGAACGCCTTTAGTTTCCCCAGCGTGTTGTAAAAGGGTTTCCACATGGTTCGGGAATGCCACCAGTTAATGCACAGCATCCCCGCAAGCAGGATGAGCAGCACAAAAAACTGGGTGACGCCCAGGGTGCGGATCAAGTCTTCACTCTCCACGAGTGACACCTGGGCTTGCAAGCGGTAGGGTTTACCTTTGATGGTGACCGAGGAGACCAAAACGCGGTAAAGCTCATTTTCCGGATCATGGCTGTGCCGCTCCCGGCGGAACGATTCGCGCCGCCCCCGGTCGCCTTTCCGGTGCATCTTCTTGCTTGACGCATCCAGGGTGTAAATGCTGTCCTGCGGAAACGGCCGATCAATGGGCACTACCACCACCTCCCCGTCGAGATCTTCCCATTGCTGGACGGCCGTTTCTGACGGCAATTGTTCGAGCCGCGACTGGATCTCGCGCTTGTGAACCTGGAGCGTTTCGTCAACTTGCCGGATGATGAGGTTGTTGATCACCAGGTAGAGCACCGGCGTAATGATCAACAGGACCGCGACGGCATAGATCAAGAACCCCAACAAAGTCCGGTTCAGCAGTTTCATGATTCGAAGCTATAGCCGAGGCGATAGACCGTCTTGATGAACTCTTCGCTGCCCGCCTCGGCCATCTTCTTCTTCAGGTTCTTGATGTGCGAATAGACGAAATCAAAATTGTCGAACCGGTCGGCCTGGTCGCCGGACAAATGCTCGCCGATGGCGTTTTTAGAAACCACGCGGTTCTTGTTGGCCACCAGGAAAAGCAGCAAATCAAGTTCCGTGCGGGTCAGGTCGAGTTTGGTGTCATTGACAAACACCATCCGGGAACCAAAATCAATGCGAAGGCCGCGATACTGGACCGAATCTGCCCCATCGAACTTGTTCCGGCGGATGAGGGCTTTCACGCGGGCGCCCAATTCGGCCAGGTGAAAGGGCTTCGACAGGTAATCATCGGCGCCGATTTCGAGGCCGAGAACCCGGTCGTCCAACGAGTTCCTGGCAGAAATAATGACCACCCCGTCGCTTTTGCGCTTTGACTTCAGGAGCCGCAGCAAGTCGAGACCGCTTCCGCCGGGAAGGGTAATATCGAGGAGAATGCAGTCATAGTCGTACAAGGAGATCTTCTCGGTGGCCGATTCCACATCGTGGGCGGCCTCACACGTGTAGTTCTCCGACTGAAGAAACTCAATGATGCTGGAAGACAACGCTTTCTCGTCCTCTACGACCAAAATTTTCACCAGCCAAAGATAGGGTGAAGATTTGAGAGAAATTCTGGAGCCACCGGGATGGCCTGAAAGCCCGGTATTCAATCCCCATCTCCAGACATTCTACAGAATTGACGGTGACCTTGCTTGTATCAAAAAACCATTGGCCATGAAAAAGTTATTGATCCTTCTCCTCTTCTCGTTCATCCTTTACCCGACAACGTCCGTGCTGGGTCAGGAGTATCATCTCATTCGAAAAACAGTGATTGGCGGCGAAGGAGGGTGGGACTACCTCACGGTCGATCAAGAAGCCCGGAGACTTTATGTTTCGCACAGCACCCAGGTAGAAGTTCTTAACGCCGACACGCACGAGAAAGTCGGGACCATTGGCCCCTTGCAGGGCGTTCACGGAATCATCCTTGTTCCCAAGGCAGGCCGCGGGCTCACCACGAATGGACGAAGCAATACCGTGACACTCTTTAACCTCAAGACCCTGGCTGTAGTTGCTGAGCTGCCCACCGGCAAAAACCCGGACGCCGGGTTGTACGACACCTATTCCAAGAGAGTATTCACCTTTAACCACAGCACCACGACGGCCACCGCCATCGACCCGTTCACGGCCACGGTGGTCGGCGAAATCGAACTGGGGGGCGGCGCCTTGGAGGCAGGCGTGTCAGATGGCAAGGGGACCATCTACATGAATTCAGAAGACACCCATGAGGTCGTCGCCTTCGATCCCAAGACATTGAAAGTAAAGTCGCGCTGGAGTTTGGCTCCCGGGGAAGAGCCGACCGGCATTGCCCTGGATCCAAAAACAAAAAGGCTTTTCTCCGTTTGCCACAACGGGATGATGGTCGTCCTGAGCACCGAAACCGGAAAGGTGGTGGCAACCGTGCCCATCGGCAAAGGGGTGGACGGCGTAATTTTTGATCCGGCTTCCAAGGTCATCATCAGTTCCAACGGCGAAGGTTCGCTCACCGTCATCAAGGAAGTGAGCGAGGATGAATACAAAGTCATTCAGACCGTGCCGACACAACGCGGCGCGCGCACCATTGCGTTCGATCCCAAAACGAGGCACGTCTTCGTTTCGACGGCGGAGTACGGCGAAACCCCTGCGCCAACGGCGGAGATCCCCAATCCAAGGCCAAAGGTGCTACCCGGTACTTTTATGATTTTGGAATTTGGGACTAACTAGAGAGCCAGGGCTGATGGTCTCCGTTAATCGTCTGCTTGCGGGTGGTTAACGGAAAAATGCAGAACAAGGAATGTAAAATTTAAAAGTGGTTTGGTTGCGGATCCACGGACCAGGCAGCTAACCCAATCGAAGTGCAGAACTCCATTGAAGGAGGGCCTGTAGTCCGTCGAGTACTTGTTGGTCGTCTGCTTCCGGGTTGTTAACGGCAAAATGCAGAACAAGGAATGCAAAATGTAAAAGTGGTTTGGCTGCGGATCCACGGACCAGGCAGCTAGCCAATTGAAGTGCACGCCTCCGTTGAAGGAGGACCTGTAGTCCGTTCAGTACTTGTTCGTCGTCTGCTTCCGGGTGGTTAACGGCAAAATGCAGAACAAGGAATGCAAAATGCAAAAGGGGTTTGTAATGCTTGTTTGAAAATAGTTTCTACAGTTCAATCCTGTCAATGTTCATACAGCCTGATGATCTTGGCAGGCAGATCGCCGTCCTTTGAGGACATTTGAACAAATCGCTTCATAGCCGCTGCTGATTTTGACGGATTCTTTGATTTCTCATATCCAATCGCCAGCAGCCAAAGCGGCAGGTAGTTCTGGGGGTCAACTTTCAAGGCCTGCTGTGCCCATTGGACACTCATACGATCGGCGTTGCTCCCGTAAGAGCCATTGATGATGGTGAAGGCATAGCAGGTCAAAGTAGGTGAGTCCTTCCAATGATATTTCTTAATGGTCTTGTCAAGGACCTTAACGTAATTGGATTGATCTCCTGCCTTTTCGTAATAGTGAATAAGATTCCATGATTGATAGAACTCCTGGGTGTTTGATGAGTCTCCATTCAATCGCGTGATCAACAGGTCAAGTTCAGACTTTCTGGCCAAGGCTGCCGGGTTGCGGGCGGCTGCCGCCTTTTCCAAAACAGCGTAGCCAAGCTTTTGGAGATAATAGGACAATTCGAAATGCGCTGCAAAGTAACTGGCGTTTTTGATGACATATTGCCACGCCGGATTATCCATATCGGTAACATATTGTGTCAACAGCATGAAGTTTCCTGCATCTTTTATTTTTTCAACGGGCAGGGTGGCAAACCGATCGGCAACCTGTTTTTCAGCGGCCAAGGGATCGATGGATCCAACGGATTCGACATACAGTTGCCAGTCGCCTTCCTCTTGCTTCCACGACTCCCTGCGGATGACGTCCATTATTCTTGAAGCCTTTTTCCCATAGGCCACCATTTCTTCCGCGCCTGACGCACCAACGATTTTATAGATGAGCTTTCCATCGGGATCAAAGAATGCAAGCGTTGGATAAGCCTCCAGCTTCATCTTCTCCACGAGGGCCAATTCATCTTTTTCCGCATCAATTCGTTTGCTCACAAAGTGTTCGTTGAAATACGCAGCCACTTCCGGGTGAGGAAACACATCGCGTTCCATACCTCGGCAAGGGCCGCACCAAGTGGCATAGAAGTCAACGAAGATTATTTTGTTTGCTTTGTGAGCATCCTGAAGCACTTGGGACCAGGCCGCTTTGGTGAATTGGATACCTTCTCCCTGGGAATGGACAGCTGCCAGAAGGAACAAAGCAAAAAGTGTTAGGCCTTTCATGCTTGGTTTGGTTTACGTGATAACGTTACGTGAAGTTCATTTATTGTGGGCTCAATACCAACAAAGGATTTTGAGCGAGGCTTTCAATTGGTTCGTCAAAGAACGCCACAATATTCTTTCTCTTAATTTTTGTTTCCATGTCCCCGCTGGTCCGGACACTTATCCGGAACCAATCGAAGCAGACACCTCCATCGAAGGAGGACTGGTAGTCCGTTCAGTAATTGTTCGTCGTCTGCTCCCGGGTGGTTAACGGCAAAATGCAGAACAAGGAATTTAGAATGTAAAAGTGGTTTGGCTGCGGATCCACCGACTAAGCAGTTAACCCAATCGAAGTGCACAACTCCATTGAAGGAGGACCTGTAGTCTGTTCAGTACTTGTTGGTCGTCTGCTTCCGGGTGGTTAACGGCAAAATGTAGATCCACTGCCGGGGCAGGAGAACGCTGAGTAGCATCAAGGCGATGGGCCGAAGGACGGGGAGGGTAACCGGAACTTGAACAGGTTCAAGGTTCAACCTGTTCAAAGTTCAATGTTCAAAAATTGCTGGCCACCGGTTACTGGTCACTGTTTACAGTTTACTGTTTATCGCTTACTACTTCTGCGGCTCCGAATTGGGATTACCACCGTGCTGGCCAGCGTTCTAGAATCAACATTCGCAATTGTCTGTTGAGTTTCACTTTCCAATTGTGCTTAACGGCCTAAAGCCAATCGAACTCAAGTCCGTCGTCTGCAATCATGGACATTCCTTCGATGGGTCCGGAAGCAGATGTTCCAAATATTTCTTAGATTTAATTAACATGGTACAAAACAAATGAGTTTTTGCAAGCCTTATTGGCTTATCTTGTTATTGTGTTTCCTTTGCAACACAGCCTCATCTCAACATTTACTTATCACTAAAAGAGAAGGTGGAGATCTAAGCATCAAGGTCGATTCCTATAACAAAAGGTTCATCTCTTATAAGTCGGACAAAAAGCTTTGGTTTTCCGAAATCTCACATGTTGTCCTTCTCGAATATGACCACAAGCGTGATATGCGTTTGGTCAAGATATTGCAGCGTAAGCATATCCCATTAGAAATGGCCTCTTTTGAAAGCCAGGATAGTGTCAAGAAGATAACCAGTGTAAAAGCAAAGCAAACCCCTTGTCAACTTCTTCTTAATACGGCCAAGGTCATCTATCAAAGCGGAAGGCTGCATGAGGTGCCTGTTTTGCTCGATGGATGTATAAAGAACGGGCTTCGTAAGACCGAGGCCGTAGAGGCATTGCGGCTGGTAATACTGTCATATATCTATTTGGAAGAACCTGAGCGAGCTGACTCGGCAATGTTGACCCTTTTGAGGTTGGATCACACCTTCACGCCAAATAGTGAGACTGATCCTGCCGAGTTCAGGGCTCTTTATCTCCGATACAGGAGTTGGTACACCTTCGCGATTGGGCTCAGGTTCGGGATCAACAGCACATCAGCAATACCGGTGACCAAAGATTATATAGTCAACTCTGGGCCAGGTATTTACCAGCCTCAATCTGGTTACCAGTTTGACATTCATTCTGCGATCAATGTCACCAAGCGAGTTGAACTGGAACCTTACATAGGCTACAGTTATTCCTCCTTTGCTTTTACAAACGACGAACTGCTTCAACCTTATAGTTATGGTGGTTATGGAGCTGGTTCAATTAATGTAGACTTAAATCTCTCTACCATTACTATCGGGGCAATTAGTAGGTACCGGCTCTCGGGTGGTGACAATCGCAGGCTATCCAAAAAGTTAACAACTTATGTCGGCCTTGGACTTGAAGCATCAATACCGTTGGAGTTCACTGCGACTATTCTCTCTTATACTGACGGAGTAATTAGGGTAGATCCAGTTCGTGCCCCACCTCAGGACTTCTTACAATTCATGAATCCGTTACTTTGGTCAATAAAGCCAGAGTTTAGCCTGAAGTATGTTCTTGGTGAAACAATGATACGCCTATATGTTGACTACAGATTGGGTTTGGCCAATGCTCTGCCGAATGGCATTAGTAATTACGACGTAAGTGTCATGTATCTTTCCCCGATATCTGGATTTCGGTTGGAAAGCCTGAGTTTTAATCTTGGTTTTGAGTATCCCTTGTTTCGTCCAAAAAGGATTATCAAATGAGGTGTTTATCCATCATTCTGATTATTATTTTGTGGGGGTGTGCCCATGAGGATGGCGGTGTAAGCCCCGACATTCATTCAACTTTTGTGAGGACCTATTACGAATATCCTGGGTTTATACCCAAAGGTTATGCCCTTCTGAATACTGGAGGGCTTTTGCTTGCGGTTGAAACAAATACGCGCAAAAGTCCCTCTGATCATCTTGACCTGATAACCAGGTTTGTAAGGTTGGATAAAGATGGGACTTTCCAATACCAGCTTAATTATCCACCAGAAGATAGTTTATTTAATGGTTTATTTGCTTATCACTTTGGAGTCTCACCCTCAGCTATGATTTCTGTTGGTGGCGATGATGCTATTACAATCGGCACGAGAATAACAAGCGACAGCCTATATAGTATCGAGCTAATGGTAAGCCAAGGCGACCAAGTAGACGGATTTAAGCTCGATCCCAAGCGTTTTGGGCTTCCCAATTCGGCTACTATTAAGGGAGTTGATATTGCACTTGCTCAAAATGGCAATCATATTATTCTTGGCTATTATGAAGGCAATGGATTGATTATTGCCGAATTGGACAAATTGAACTATTCACTTTTATGGTATCAAGTATACTTTGATCCGGCTCTGCTAGTCACATCCTCCAGATCTTTGGTCGTTGACGCTAATAACCGCATAATTATTAGTGGAAAAACGGCAAATGATTCGTCGACAATTGTCCTTTCATTTGAGATGAACAAAAGTTTCCCGGTTAATTCGGTGACTTTGGAGGCCTTTCGTTCTGAATCCATAAAAGAAGCAAATAGCGGTTTTGCGCTAACGGGTAGCAAACAGGGTATTTTGACAAGGGACGTTGCACTCATTTTGTTAGGCAGCGACCTTAATGTCACATCATCCTTTGTATATCCCATGCCTTATTCCCATTCTGCAGGTATTGATTTCGTGGAGTTTACGCCGGATAATTTTGTTTTGCTTTCACACGTTAATGCGTCTTCTGTGAATGGATACGGTGATTCGGATCTGTTGATATCTAAGGTTACTCAGTCCGGTGAATTAATTTGGAGCAAGGTATATGGCACGATATGGGCCGACGAAGCATTAGCATTGTCACAGGCGTTAGATGGAGGACTATATGCTATTGGATCTTATGTTCAAGGATTTGGTACTTATACTACTGTATATAAACTTGACAAGGACGGCAACCTGTATCTGAAATAGTAAAAGAAAAAAGGCAGCCACGAATCAACGTAACTGCCTAATTATCAAGCTCCTCCTGTTGGACTTGAACCAACGACCCTCTGATTAACAGTCAGATGCTCTAACCAGCTGAGCTAAGGAGGAGTTTCTGCGGTTTCCCGCCCTTTTCTGGTTGAAAAGGACTGCAATATTAATGGATTGTGGGTTAAAACACCAAATGGGCTCGATTGCTTACTGATACATGATTACCCGGAGTGGGCACCGAGTCCTGGAGCGGGTAGGTAAACGGTGAACTGGGTAGGGTCGAAGATTTGCTGACCGAGGCATGATTACCAGGAGTGGGCTGACGAGTCCCATAGTGGGTAGGTGAACGGTAAACTGTAAACAGTAAACGGTGGACTGGGTAGGGTGGAAGATTTGCTAACCGAGGCATGATTACCAGGAGTGGGCTAACGAGTCCCGGAGCGGGTACGTGAACGGTAAACGGTGAACAGTAAACGGTGGACTGTGTGAGCTTCGGAGTCTTCAGTATCGTAGTCACCGCGAGCCAAGGTCTACAGTTTACTGTTCACAGTCCTGTCAGCGTCAGGATTTCTCCAGTAAACGATTGATCCTTGATGGTGTAATTGTATTCGTATTTGTTGGCATAGAAGACTGCGGAATAAGGTGAAATGGAGTCGCGGGCGAATTGACAACCATAAAAGCGAACATAGTAGGGCATGAATGGCGTACCCCATACACTCTTTCTCTTTGCTGAAATAGTAAGCGTCGCGATGCTCGGCGAGCTTGTGGGTAATTGAGTCCCTTCGGGATAAAGCATTTGACCGGCCAGTATGCCATCCGCTGCAAATCTCTCCCCACGGATAACCAACTCGCAGTTTCTGACCATGTTTCCATTGGTATAAAAGCTTACCGTTAGTTCGGCATCTGGAAACGTAACTTGAAAGTGATCGAGATAGGTTAGGTTGTTAAAACTAAAACCGGAAAAATCGATAGAGCACGAAAGAAGGCTCAGCATCACCAAACCGGTCAATAGGACAATTCGCATGAGTGCAGGGGCGATGGATGTAAAGGCAAAGTTACCTAAAAGCCACATCGAACCGTGGCGATTATTACAAATGCAGTGGGCGGGGGGCTTAGATTGTTGACCGAGGCATGATTACTAAGTGTGGGCTAACGAGTCCCGAAGTGAGTAGGTGAACGGTGAACTGTAGACTGTAGACTGGGTAAGATTCCCGGAGTGGGCTAACGAGTCCCAGATCGAGCAGGTGAACGGTAAACAGTAAACAGTAAACGGTGGACCGTGTTAGATTCGAAGTCTCAGCCTCGAAGTCACCGCGAACCACGGTTTACAGTTCACAGTTCACAGTTTACCGATCACTGATTACCGATTACCGATCACTGATCACCGATCACCGATTACCGATCCTCACAGGCACATTCGGCCCCAATTTCATTAACTTAATTGCATGACCGCCGACCTCTTCACCCGCTACGCCATTTTCTGGGCGCTGCTCGCGGGCCTTCTCGCCAGCGCGACGGTGGTGTATATGTATTGGAAGGAGCGGCAGCTGACCCCGGAGCAGAAAGCCGTGCCGCCCGACCGCAGGAAATTTGTCTTTAACTATCTTCTCTACTCGTTAGCGCCCGTGCCGCTGCTTTGGCTGATCTACAAAAGTCTCGAGTGGATGGGCTTCGCGCCGGAAAGCGCAAGGGAGTATATCCCCTGGGTGATCGTCATCACTCTACTCAACTACTACCTGTTCACACCCTTCATCCGCCGGGCGAAGGTGAACCTGAAGGACAGGTTTGGCGCGCATATCTGCCTCGTCATGGCGCT
>JAYRNL010000182.1:0-11197 GCA_041912235.1 Cyclobacteriaceae bacterium | reverse complement strand
ATCAGCAACTTGACTCGCTGAAGGCAAAATTCGAAATGAAGGATACGCCGACAGGATCCTACACCACCTCGCTGCCGTCTAAATACTACCTGGCGGGCCGTTATGAGATTATCAGAAACCTGAGTGCAGGGGCATTGTTCTTCGGAGAGAGCTTTGGAAGTCGCTTCGCAACGGGGATGACCGCCTCCATCAACAAGGACTTCGGTAATTGGCTAAGCACTTCCCTGACATACACGGTATCCAGCCGATCTTATAACAATATCGGATTGGGACTTTCCTTCAACTTCTCTCCCGTTCAGTTCTATATCGTGGGTGATAACCTGCTCATGGCCCCGGCTACCCTGGTTTCCGGCGGCAACCTGAATGAGTACATCAATAATTCCCAATGGCTTACGATTCGCTGTGGATTGAACCTGGTTTTTGGCTGGGATAAGAAGACATCCGGGAAAGAGCGAATCCAGGACGACAGCGCCAATCCGTCAAAAAAGAAGAACGTTAAAGTGAAGAATACCTACGGACGTTCTCCGCAGAAGAAATAGAAAACAGAAAAGCCCCGGATACCGGGGCTTTTTCCATTAGCAAGTGAATTAGATATCAACTCCCGCACGCTTCACACGCATCCGGGTTGTCCAGTGAACAGGCCATGTCGGCCCGCTTCTGCTCCTCCTGATACGTCTCGTAAGGAATAGCTTGCTGGTTTTCCTGTATGGCCGCAGCCAGGGCACCTTCACCGACAACCGGGGCCACAACCTGGCTTTCCTCAGGAACTGCTACTTCAGCGGCAACAGGCTGCTGGACGGAGGCCTTGTCGACCGTAAACTTAATCGCGTCGGCAGCAGCGGTTGAGCGCAGGTAATACATGCCTGTTTTCAGGCCTTTCTTCCACGCGTAGAAGTGCATGGAGGTCAGTTTGCCGAAGTTCGGGTTGGTGATGTGAATGTTCAGGCTCTGCGATTGACAGATGTAGGCGCCGCGATCGGCCGACATGTCGATGATTGCTTTCTGCGAGATTTCCCAAACGGTGCGATAGATATCCTTGATGTTCTGGGGTATCTCCTGAATCTGCTGGATCGATCCATTGCCCGCAATGAGTTTCTGGCGCATGGACTCGCTCCACAGCCCGAGGCTCATCAGGTCGCGCATCAGGTGCTTGTTCACCACGATAAACTCACCCGACAGGGTACGGCGCATGTAGATGTTGGAGGTGTAAGGCTCAAAGCACTCGTTGTTGCCAAGGATTTGCGATGTGGAGGCTGTGGGCATGGGCGCCAACAGCAGGGAGTTCCGAACGCCAAACTGCTTTACGTCGCGCTTCAATTGATCCCAGTTCCAACGACCGGAGCTGGGCGTGACACCCCACATGTCAAATTGGAAGATGCCTTTGGAAACCGGGGAGCCCTTGAAGGTCTCGTAAGGGCCATGTTCTTTGGAGAGTTCCATTGAGGCTTCCATGGCCCCATAGTAGATGGTCTCAAAAATATCGCTGTTAAGGCCACGGGCTTCCTCAGAATCAAACGGCATGCGAAGCAGAATGAACACATCGGCCAGGCCCTGAACGCCGAGACCAATGGGGCGATGACGCATGTTGGACCGTTTGGCTTCGGCCACCGGGTAGTAGTTGATATCAATCACCTTGTTGAGGTTGCGCGTGGCCACCTTGGTGATCTCGTAGAGTTTCTGGTGATCAAATTTGCCGTCGGCCGTGACAAACTTCGGCAAGGCCAATGAGGCGAGGTTGCAGACGGCAATTTCATCGGCGGAGGTGTACTCCATAATTTCCGTGCAGAGGTTGCTGGACTTAATGGTGCCCAGGTTCTTCTGGTTGGACTTGCGGTTCGCTGCGTCCTTATAGAGAATGTAAGGCGTGCCTGTCTCGATCTGAGATTCCAGCACTTCAAACCAGAGATCCTGGGCCTTCACCTGACGGCGGAACTTGCCTTCCTTCTCATACTTTTCATACAGCCGCTCAAAATCCTCGCCCCAGCAATCGGCAAGACCGGGTGCCTCATTCGGGCAGAAGAGCGACCACATTTCATTGGCCTCCACGCGCTTCATGAACAGGTCCGGAATCCAGAGGGCATAGAACAGGTCGCGGGCGCGCATTTCTTCCTTGCCGTGATTCTTCTTGAGATCGAGGAATTCAAAAATGTCGGCGTGCCATGGCTCGAGATAGACCGCAAAACTGCCCTTGCGTTTGCCGCCGCCCTGATCTACATACCGTGCCGTCATGTCAAAATTTCTGAGCATGGGCACAATGCCATTGGAGGTGCCGCCGGTTCCCTTGATGTACGAACCTTTTGCGCGCACATTGTGAATGCTAAGGCCAATGCCTCCGGCTGACTGCGAAATCTTCGCGCAATTCTTCAACGTGTCGTAGATGCCGTCGATACTGTCGTCCTTCATCATGAGAAGGAAGCAGGAGGAGAGTTGGGGCTTCGGCGTGCCTGCGTTGAAGAGGGTAGGGGTGGCGTGGGTGAACCACTTTTCAGAAAGCAGGTTGTACGTTTCGATGGCCGCCGGGATGTCCTCCCCGTGAATGCCCACCGCTACGCGCATCAACATGTGTTGAGGACGCTCCACTACCTTACCGTCAATCTTCATCAGGTAGGAACGTTCCAGTGTTTTGTATCCGAAATAGTCGTAACTGAAATCGCGATCATAGTAAACCGCTTCGTCCAGTTCAGCCGCGTGGTTCTTGATTGTCTTCCACGTTTCCTTTGAAATCATGGGGGCGTTCTGGCCTGTCTTCGCGTCCACGTGCTGGTAGAGCCTTTTCATCGTGTTCGAAAACGACTTGCTGGTGGTCTTATGGAGGTTGGATACAGCGATGCGCGCCGCGAGTTTTGCGAAATCCGGATGGCGCGTGGTCATCGTGGCGGCAATCTCGGCGGCGAGATTATCGAGTTCCTGGGTGGAAACACCGTCGAAGAGACCATTGATGACTTTCATGGCCACTTCCACAGGGTTAACAAATTTCGGATCGAGGCCATAGCAGAGTTTCTCAATCCGGGCGGTGATTTTGTCGAACTTAACGGACTCTCTGTGTCCGTCACGCTTTACTACAAGCATGTCCTGGGGTTGTTAGGGTGTTGAAAAAGTTTAAAAAATGGTTTCAAAAGGTATCAAAAATCTTCATTCAATGAAAATTTTGGAGTTGCTTCTTTTTCCGTGCTTTTCATAACGCCGGCCTTTTGGTATTCAGCCACGCGTTTTTCGAAGAAATTGGTCTTCCCCCGCAGGGAGATCATTTCCATGAAGTCGAAGGGGTTGGTGGCCCCATAGATCTTCTTGCCGACCAGTTCGTTGAGCAGCCGGTCAGCCACAAACTCTATGTACTGACACATCAGCTGCGCATTCATCCCAATAAGGTTGACGGGCAGGGCGTCGGTTACAAATTCCTGTTCGATTTTAACCGCGTCGCGGATAATCTCAATCGCGCGCTCTTCCGGAAGCCGGTTCACCACGTGCTTGGTGTACAGGTGACATGCGAAATCGCAGTGCAGTCCTTCGTCGCGGGAGATCAATTCATTGGAAAAACTCAGGCCCGGCATGAGACCGCGCTTCTTCAGCCAGAAGATGGAACAAAATGAACCGGAGAAGAAAATTCCTTCCACGGCCGCGAAGGCAATAAGGCGTTCCTGGAAAGAACCGTTGGATATCCACCGGAGTGCCCATTCGGCCTTTTTCTTCACGCAGTCCATGGTGTCGACGGCATGGAAGAGTTGGTCCTTTTCCTTGGGGTCCTTTACGTAGGTATCGATGAGGAGGGAATAGGTTTCTGAGTGGATGTTTTCGATGGCAATCTGAAAGCCATAGAAGAATTTGGCCTCCGTATACTGGACCTCGGCGATGAAATGCTCAGCGAGATTTTCGTTCACAATGCCGTCGCTGGCCGCAAAAAAGGCCAAAACATGGGTAATAAAGTGCCTTTCCCCGTCATTGAGGTTGGCCCAGTCACGCAGGTCATGACTAAGGTCAATTTCCTCGGCCGTCCAGAAACTTGCTTCGGCTTGTTTATAAAACTTCCAGATGTCATGGTGTCGGATAGGGAAGAGTACAAATCGGTCCTTGTTCTCGCGCAGGATCGGTTCATCGGGTATAGAACGACTCATAGGCAACAGGTCTTTAGTTAGCTCAGTTTCTTTGTCAGGTTCCGGGTCTCAAACTACAAGCGACGAAGGCCCGACTCACGTTTCGTGATTCGAGTTCGTCGGTCGTGTAAAGGGAACGAACAAATATTTGAAATGAACCCCTGATATCAAAGGGAGGAATTTGACCCCGCCGATCGCGTTTTCATGACGTTGGTTAATGTGCGGGTATCTTAACAATTCATTCTCATTCACTTACCGCAAGTGGCTTGCATGGCTCCTGTCACCAGAAATTTTTATTAAAAAAATAGGCCCAAAAATTTGCACGTTCCGGGCCTGCGGAGTGACCGGGCCGCCAGGTTGGTCATGGGGCACTTATGCCTTACTCAATTGAGTCTGATGGAGAGGTCGAAAATGCCACAAATTCAGGCAAAAGGGCAATTTTTGGGCCCTCGTTGGTTTTTAGAACCCGGGATTCTATCTTTGCAGTCCATTTTCAAAAACGAGACTGTCATGTACGCTGTAGTAGATATCGCCGGAAAGCAATTCAAGGTCGAAAAGGACCAATACTTGTATGCGCCCCGAATTGAGGCTGAAATAGGCTCCAGTGTCAAATTCGACAAGGTGCTCCTTATCGATGCGGATGGGAAGGTCGAAGTAGGCATGCCCACAGTCAAAGGCGCATCGGTATCCTGTAAAGTGCTCGAACAGGTTAAAGACAACAAATTGATCGTCTTCAAGAAGAAGCGCCGCAAGGGCTATGCGAAGAAAAACGGGCACCGCCAGCAACTCACCAAGGTCCTGGTTGAGAACATTAAGCAATAGACTGTTAGGTAATTAACACACTGAGAAGCCATGGCACACAAGAAAGGTGAAGGTAAAGTAAAGAACGGCCGTGAATCGGAAAGCAAACGGCTGGGCATAAAGATATTTGGTGGTCAGAAGGCTATCGCCGGTAATATCATCGTTCGCCAGCGCGGCACGAAGCACCATCCGGGACGCAACGTGGGAATGGGCAAGGATCACACCCTTTTTGCACTAACCAACGGCACGGTAATTTTCAAGAAGGGCCGGGCCGACAAATCCTACGTTTCCGTAGTGGCCGAGGCCTGAAAAAGGACCGATCAAACGTTTGCAAAGGCGCCTTCGGGCGCTTTTTTTGTGCCCAAATCAAACTTTCTAATACCTGATAATAGGGCATTTCTAATGTAGCCCGGGAAAGCAGAAACCGCATTTTTTGGGCATTTATGGCCGTTTAGGTCAATTTCATTCCGCCTGCACAGGGTTGCTGCCGAAGAAAGTTTTTAACAATTCCCTAATGTGGTATTTTCTTTTTTGGCATTTGCCTCTATTTTTAGCCCCTAATTCATTTCTAACCAAACTAAAACCTATGAAGAAGTTTCTACTGTTATGCTTCTCATTCGTTTTTGTGGCCAGCCTAGCATGGGCACAGGAACGGGTGGTTTCAGGCAGGGTAACGGCCCAGGAAGATGGGTCGGCATTGCCGGGCGTTAACGTATTGCTGCGAGGCACTACGAACGGAACGGTTACCGATACTGATGGTAACTTTAAACTTAGCGTCCCCGCAACGGGCGGTACCCTGGATTTCTCTTTTATCGGTTATGCAACGGAGTCTGTCGATATCGGCGAGCGCTCTGTAGTTGACATGACCCTGAAGCCTGACACCAAGCAATTGACGGAAGTCGTTGTTACGGGTCAGGGATTCGCGAAAGAGAAAAAAGCCCTGGGTTATGCCGTGGGCCGCGTGGGCACTGAGCAAATCGCTGCCCGTCCGGTCAACGACATCGGCCGCATTCTGATGGGTAAGATCCCCGGCGTGACGATCAACCCGACAGGGGGTACGTCAGGAACCGGTTCTTCCATCAACATCCGTGGTTACACGACGATCACGGGTAACACCCAGCCTCTTTGGGTGGTAGACGGTGTGCCGTTCAACTCGGCTACCAACGATCAGTCAGGATTCACCACGGGTGGTACGGCAACGGCCCCCAGCCGATTCCTTGACCTGGACCCGAACTCTATCGAGAGCATTAACGTGTTGAAAGGCCTGGCCGCTACCGTTCTTTACGGTGACCAGGGCCGTAACGGCGTTATCCTGGTCAACACCAAGTCAGGAAGCAGCAAGAAGCGCGATCCGGAAGTCACCTTCCAGCAAACAATTTCTCAGAACGAGATTGCTTCCTTGCCGGATGTTAACTCCGACTATGGTAACGGCTTCCAACAGTTGACTAACACGTCACAATTCTTTAGCAACTGGGGCGCTGACTATCGTGAGATTGACTCCATCGGTCACCCCTATCAGTACAATGGTGATGCGGTACGGTTGAATGCCTTCGCGAAGCAGACAATGTTCAAGCGCATTCCATACAAGCGCTCCCTCTATGTTTCTGACTTCTTCCGCAAGGGCATGATTTCAAATACCTCGTTGTCGATCACGGGTGGGACGGACAAGCTGGGAATTACCGCTACCTTGGGATATACCACGGAACAAGGTTATGCTCCTGGCAACGACCTGAAGCGTATCAATGCATCGGTAGGTTTCAACGGATCCATCAGCGACAAACTTTCGTTCCGGTCTTCGATCATGTATTCAAACACGGATTTCAAGACCCCCCCGCTCAACGGAGCTACGGGTAGTGGTGCATCCTTTGGAGGTATCCCTTCGCTGTATGCGAACTTCCTGTACTCGCCTCCCAACTATAACATGAACGATCTGAACCTGTTCCCCTATGAGGTGCCAGGCGATCGTCGCATGATTTGGTATCGTCCGGGTAACGACATCCCGAACGCCCGCTGGATTGCGGCCTATACAAAGGAGACGGACGTGACGGAGCGCATTTTCTCCAGCAATACCCTCACCTATGACTTTAACGACCAGATGGCCTTGTCGTATCGTGTCGGTTACGACGCATACACACAGCGTCAGGGTCGTGAATACAACAAGGGTATCAGCGCCAGCTATCCCAACGTGAACAATGGTATCCTCCAAACGCAAACCATTGGTAACCGCATTTGGAACCACGACTTCATCTTCAGCTACAACCGCGAGATTACCGCCGATATCAACATGTCTTCCCGTGTTGGTTTCAATGCCCGAAACGACTATTTCGTTCGCGACGGTATCTACTCTGAAGGCCAGGTTGTATTCGGCCTGATGCGCCACTCGAACTTCACGACGGCGTCTTCTCGTTCCACCGCTTTTGACGGCCGTGCGTTCTACCGCACGACCGAACAGCAGCGCTACGGTTTGTATGCTGACTTCCAGTTTGATTACAAGAACTACCTGTTCTTGAACGTCGCTGCCCGTAACGACTGGACGTCAACCCTCGAGAATGGTAACAACAGCATTCTGTATCCTTCGGCCAGCGCGTCGTTTGTGGTAACGGATGCCTTCACCAACCTCAAGTCGGATGCCCTTAACTTCCTGAAAATTCGTTTTGGATACGGTACTTCGGCCGGTCTTGGACCGCTCTATGGTACCCGCACGATTGTGGACTCCAATCCCCGCGGATACGTGGATGCCACCGGTGCGTACAGTTTCCACACGGTTTCCAACCAGTTGGGTAACCGCAAGCTGAAGCCCGAGTTGTTCAGCGAACTTGAACTTGGCTTTGAGGCCAAATTCCTCAAGGAGCGCATCGGAATTGACTTCACGATCTACGATCGTTCGACGACTGACCTGATCACGAATGCGCCGATTGACCCGGCTACGGGTTACACCACAACCTACCTCAACCTGGGCAAACTCAGCAACAAGGGTATAGAGATTGGTTTGAATGCTACGCCGCTTAAGCTCGGAGCCTTCCAGTGGGATCTGGTCTGGAACTTTACGCTCGTACGTCCTGAGGTGGTAACCCTCAGCCCGGATGGAAGCATCACACAGATCGTGCTCGCCGGCTTTACCGACCTGGGTAACTTCGCAGTTCCTGGCAAGCCCATGAATATTATCTACGGCACCAGGATTGCCCGTGACCCGAGCGGTCAGAAGATTGTCCAGGCCGACGGTTTCCATGAATTGGATCCGATCATCGGTGAACTCGGCAATCCGAACCCGGATTATCTGACCAGCTTCATCAATACCTTCTCGTACAAAGGCCTGTCGCTCTCCTTCCAGATCGACTACCGCAAGGGCGGCAAGATGTACGGATCAACTCCTTCTGCTCTCCTCGCCCGTGGTGTGTTGGGTGGACGCGCACAGTTGAATCGTGACCTGGCCTTCATCGCTCCCGGCGTGAAGCGCATTGACACGGATGGAAACGGATCCCTCGATGGATTTGCTCCGAACGATATCCAGTTGACCGCTGCTGACTACGGATTTAACCTCCAGTTCTTCGGCCGCAACGACAACGCGATGTATGACGCTACGAACGTCCGCCTCCGCGAGGTTTCCCTCGGCTACAGCCTGCCGAAGTCGATCCTGAGCAAGACGCCGTTCAAGAGCGCTTCCATTACGCTCAATGGTAACAACCTGTGGTTTGTTGCTTTCGGTACGCCCAAGTATGTAAACTGGGATCCGGAAGTGGCCAGCTTGGGTGTTAACGCGGGTGCAGGTTTCGACTACCTGACCGGTCCGAGCATGAAGCGGTACGGCGCTGTTTTGCGTCTCACTTTCTAACCTTAACGCGAAAATTGATATGAAACTATATAAGAAGATTGCACTTGCGCTCAGCGTGGTGATCGCCACCTCGTGCACCCTGGATCTGCGGGAGGACCCTAACGCGGTTCAACCCAACCAGATCCTGCCGAGTCTGGTGTTGAATTCGATGCAGCGCAACCTGGCCTCCATGTTTAATGGCGCCAGCAGCACGGGAGCTTCACTCATCCGCCAGGTTAACGGCGGTAGCTCCATCTACCGGACTACCATTACCCCGGAAACTTTTAACGGGGTTTGGTCTACGGCCTACGCCAGCATCCTGAATGATGCCAACCAGTTGATGCAGTTGGCTATTCCGGACAAGACGAAGCCGAATGAGCGCTACGCCCGCCATATGGGGATAACCCGTATCATCCAGGCGTATACGCTGGTTATGTTGGTGGACATGTTTGGCGATATTCCGTTTACCCAGGCTTTCAAAGGGGACGGTAATTTCAACCCAGGCACGGACACGCAGGCCAGCATTTATGCAACAGCGCTCCAGATGCTCGATTCTGCCAAACTTGATTTGACGACCAATACGACGACCAGTGCACCTCCCGGCTACCAGAGCCCGATCGCGCCGGATCTGTTCGACATGTATTATGGCAACGGATCAGCTACGGCCACGACGACGTTTACCAAGTGGGTCCGCCTGGCTAATTCGCTCAAATTGAAGATCTATCTCAATTTGCGCCTTACGGATGCGGCCGCTGCGACAGCCGGTATCAATGCCCTGCTTGCGGATAACTCCGCGACCGGTGGTTTGATCGGCTATACCACGGCCCATGCCGTGAACGCTTCGGGTCAGAGCGAGAACTTCATTTTCCGCTATGGAACTACGACCGCAGATCCCGATGCCCGGAATCCTCAGTTTGTAGGGCAGTATCCTGCAGGTGGCGGTGACTACCAGGCCAACTGGCTGATGTGGCACATGTTCTACGGATATGATGCCGTGAACACGACCACCGCGGGTGTGGCACCTGGCGATCCTCGCATGCGCTTCTACTTCTACCGTCAGGTTCTGGTGAACAGCACAAGTACGAACGAATTGCGCTGCTTGAGCGAATCTGTTCCTTCGCACTATCCTACAACCACAGGTTCGGCCATCATTGACAACTCAATTGCTGGACGCGCACCGATGGGCGTAGGCCCGGCGATGGCCACCAATGATGCGACCGATCCTGCGTGGACACATACCTACTGTACACCCACCGACCGTGGATATTGGGGACGCGACCACATCGATCCTCAGGGTATTCCCCCGGATGGTCTGCTGCGTACAGCCTACGGTCCCTACCCGGCTGGCGGTCGCTTTGACAACAATGCAGGTGCTGCTGTAGGCGCGAGCCAGGGTCAGCGTGGTGCAGGTATGGAGCCCATCATGACGCGTTCCTTTGTGAACTTCATGTTGTCGGAAGCAGCATTGTACCTCACCTTGAATGCACCCGCATTCACGGCGCGCCAATACTATCAGAATGGTATTGACCAGTCGTTTGTGGATACTCGTGACTGGGCTGTGAACGGAACGTATGGCACTACTTCGGTTGCGGCAACGGCCGGCGAAGGTACCACGATCAACACCTTCTATAGCTCAGCAAACTACACCACGGACAAGAACAACTACATCACCGCGGCTCTGGCTGCCTTTGATAACCGGTTGTTGGTGTCTGCTGATGAGGCCATGAACTACGTGGCCCGCGAGTACTGGATTGCCTCATTCAGAAACGGCGTTGAAGGATATAACCTGTATCGCCGCACGGGCAAGCCGACAGGTATGCAGCCGGTGATCAACCCGCAGCCGGGTCCCTTCCCCCGCAGCTACTGGTATCCATCCAACTTTGCTAACCTCAACAGCAAGGTTGACCAGAAAGCAGACCTGACGCAAAAGGTGTTCTGGGATAACACGACCACTAACCTTGACTTTTAACCCTTAAGTTGAATTGATATGAAAATCAAGAAATATATAATGGGTGCCGCGATGGCCTTGGTGGTGGCGATCTCCTGCTCACCCGACCCGAAGTTATACCCACTGCCCTATGATGATCGAGCCACGGGTTCTTACCTGCGTGTTTATCAAATCGTCTCGAATACGTGGGATCTGGATGACCTGGCCAATAGCGGATTCACGGCCATTTATGAATCTGTGGACAAGGCGTATGGTGCTGATCTCGCCAAGATCGAGTTCTATGCAACTCACCGGAGCGGAGCGACAGGCCGTATCACTGATGAAGTGCTTGTGAAAACGCTGGATGCAGCTGCCATCGCAGCAGCTTTTGCAAAGGTTCCGGCCCCAACGGCAAGTGAATACCTGCGTTCTTCGGCGATATCTATCTCCCATGCGGAGACGTTTGCTGCCTTGAGCACGCTTACGGTTGATCCAGATGGCACTACATGCTCTGGTATCTTCCCTGATGTGTGCACGATGGTGGCGTTCCCTGGCGTACTGGCCGTT
>JAYRNL010000181.1:0-3870 GCA_041912235.1 Cyclobacteriaceae bacterium | reverse complement strand
TTCCTGCGTGGTTCTTCACCTTGACTTCAGTCACTTGCGACACGCCGTCATTGGCCCGGATGTCGACCATGCTGGCATGCGTGAAGAGGTGAATGTTCTTCGCCTTGAGAATCTTGTCTTTATACTCCTTGGCAAGTCCACCGCTCCAGCCGTTCAATGGACTGTTTTGCCACATCTTGAACCAGATCACCTTCTCATCCAACGGGAATGGGTTCAGGTTCGGGACCTGTTTCTGCCAGTATTCCAGGGTGAAATCATTGGGGCCCAGTTTCAGCACCTGCGTTGCGCGCGCATAAAAAGGATCAAGGTCTTTCCGGGTGATCGGCCATCCACTGTTGGGCACCCAGTCGCGCTTGCGAAAGTCTACGTCATCAAAGGGTGAGCACATGCCTGCCCAGTGGTTGGTGGTGCCGCCAAAGTACGACATGCGGCTTGAGCGGAGCGGGTAGTATTTCTGCCCGGTGTTTTCTCCTTTGTACAAATCCTGTACATGGTCATCATACGCAAAACCTCCGCTTTCAAGAAGGACCACCTTATACGGCGTATTGATCCAGTCGAGCGCAATGCTGATGCCTGCTGCGCCGGAGCCGACAATGCAGATGTCGCCTTCTATGACGGAATTATTCGGGAGCGTTCTGGCGTCGTGGTGCATGCGGATCAGGATTTGGGTTGGAGTGACGCCAGGGCGCACTGCCTGGCTTCAGTGACCGAGAGGAGCCATCCATCCACCACTACTGTTCGTCGCGCCTGGAAGTCGGCTTTGATCGCTTCTTCCCGCCTGACCTCGTCGGAGAGTGTTGTGAAATGTGAGGACAGGACCCTATGCGAAGCTTCATCCTCATGCGTTTTCAGGTATACTTCGCCGAGGGTTCGTATGGTGTCTGGCTCCATAATCATCGCAAGGGAACCAGGGCTGGCCCATCCCGGCTCGAAGGCTACGGGACTGAAGTAGCGATAGACAAACGGTGTGGCGACAATGGCCAGGCCTGCCGAGGCGAGGCCCACAAATCTTCTTCGTTCCATGGGTATGAGGGGATAACTAAAGATAGCAGAATTTCTTCGCTACCCAAGAAAGCCCTACAAACCCTTCCTTCGTTTGAAGATACCTTCATGTGCAGCCCCAAGGGCATCTTTGATTACTTCTGTCTTCACCTTCTTCAGGTCAAAGAAAGTCCAGCCCATCTTGCCCCACGCGTTGGGTACCGCGTATACGATAGAGGCGTCGTAGAGCGAAAACAGGTCCTGTTCTTCCGGTGAGAGCTTGAGGCAGGCGCGACGACGTTTGGCATCGTAGGTGGCAAAAATCTTCTTCCCTTTCGCAAGAAACGCGACGGTCTTGAAATGCGGAGCTTCCGTCACTTCGCCAAAAGACATAACCATCTTACGAAAAGCAGTTTCAGAAACCATCATCAGCGAATATCATTTCCCTCCGACACCCAGGCCCTAAGCACACTAACACGTTGTCACGTCGGCATTGTTGCCTCTACTTCCTCAGTATCTTCTCCATATCTCTTCCCTTGGCCAGTTCGTCAATCAGTTTGTCCAGGTAACGGACCTTCTGCATGAGCTTGTCTTTGATTTCCTCGATGCGGTAACCGCAGATGACGCCCGTGATCTTCGACGCGTTCGGGTTGAGCTTTGGAGCCTCGGCGAAGAATGTCTCAAAATCGTTCTGCTTGTCGATTTGCTTTTGAAGGGACTTCTTGTCGTAGCCTGTAAGCCAGCAGATGATTGTGTCCACCTCCTCCTTCGTACGGCCTTTCTTCTCCGCCTTCTGTATGTACATCGGGTACACGCCGGAGAATTTCATTTTGTAAACGCGGGTGTTGTCCATAGACATAATTAAAATGTTTGTTGGCGTGATCAATTTACTGATGGTTTCGTTGTTGTCAACTCTCAATGAATTTCAGCTCTACTTAAGCTTTGCGAGCGTAATACCGGCCGGCCACCCACGAAAGTGGTATTCCAATAGCAACCATCAGCACGGCCGCTGCGATCAGTGATCGAACCGGGTCAAAGGGGCGTTGAGGAACATTCGAAAGCGGCAGCACAATACGATTCATCATAAACCAGACAAAGGCTCCATAACCAATACCGGTGAGCAGGCGGTGCCTCGGCGCAAAGGTCAGCTTCGGGTAGATCAGTAAAAACAAGAACGACCAACCCAACGCTATCACATAGTGAAATGCCAACCCCACCAAGGCATAGGACATCCCTCCCTCAAACGCCGCCTGCCCAAACACCCCACTGGCTATGTACTGCATAAGCCGGGTGATCGTCCCTCCTGCCAAAAAGGTCTGAACGATCGCTGCTGTTATGTCCAGCGTGCCAGCCAGAAGCCAACCGCGGATGAGGAGACCTACAGGCACCTGCCATTTGAAACCGGAATCTGACATAGGCTAGATTTGGAACAAAATACGTCTTGGCAAGGGCGGTGTCAATCCCGTAAGGTGGGCTGGAAACTGGAAACTGGTGATTGGAACCTAGAGGCTGGAAACTAGCGCTGGAGACTTGGGGCTGGATGCTGGAGACTCGGGATGAGAATTTCTGGTTAACTAAGGTTGGCACTCGATAGTTTGGATGTATTTGTTGATCATGCCAAGTTGATTGGCTTGACGAATCAAGTGAACGTAGAGTTCCCTATTATTGAGTGAGTTTGTTTCAAACAAGCATCCGAGGTGTTTGATTTTTTCGTCGTTTGATGACTGTGCATAAATGAAAAACTTAATACCAGTCTGCCTTGTATCGTCTTCTTCCGAAACCCTTCCCGCCTAACGTCGCCTCGGTGAAGAGTGTGGACCCACCATTGAAGTCGAATACACCGACCGAATCCATCAATTCATCACCTCACAATCCCTCATAGCCTTTGACGGCCTGCCTGGGATTATTGATGATGAACTTCCTTAGCTCCTCAAGCGAGCCAATCTTTTCGTGCCAGTCGGGATCGGGAAAGTTTCCGACCGCATATGCCGCGTTCTTCTCATGGACAAATTCAGGAATGGGTGTGCATCCCTCCAACTGGCGAAGAGGCTTAAGAAAGACGTAGCCGTCGAAGAGTTGATCCAGGGTGAAATGATCATAGCACATCGCGTGCAGGCTTTGGTCGGGAATCGTGCCGACCGGGGTGTTTATCAAGTCAAATCCGACAGGCTTGTTGCCGTTTTCTGTCATCAGTTTTTCAATAAGGCCGCCGCCCGGTGAGACCGAAAAATAGCTGTCGCCGCTCTTCTGCGTGAAAGCCTGGTGCAGGATCACGCTGAATACCCGGCCCGGCCATTTGCGGTATACACGATTTCCCAGCCAGTCCCGATCAAACGCACAGAAGTTGTCGCCATTGTATTTGTAGTAGGGCGAACCGTAACGTGTGTAGGCATGAGGGGTGCCCACCAGGGCAAGTATCTTCTCTCCTTTCAGCAGAATCTCCTGTTCGATCCTCTCCGCCCGGTATTGGTCGACCGTACCTTTGTCGAAGACCCGTTTCATGCTCTCGATGGTGCGCGGACCGCTGAATTGATCCCAATGAAAGACGTAGCTAAGGTTGAGAATCCGGAATTTATGCGACCCGGCCGGAAGCGATTGATTTAATCGCCAGGCGGCCTTGTAAATATCGAGGTACTCCTGGTATCCCCAGGTAACATTGTACGTAAACATGATTTCTCGGGCAACGCGCTCGTCATACCGTTGGGCTGTTACCAAGGAATCCAGCCTATTCTGGACTTCGCTGGCTCCAAACTCCATTCCGATCGTATAAACGCCTGCCGCATAAAGTTTAGGTACAAGGCCCTGCACAAACAGCAGGTTCTGCTTCACCAGGTGGTGTTCTCCCAGGAAGACCACGTCATTTGTCTTGAACTTCTCAATGATATATTC
>JAYRNL010000180.1:0-19748 GCA_041912235.1 Cyclobacteriaceae bacterium | reverse complement strand
CTTACAAGCAGAGGGTCGGGGGTTCGAACCCCTCAGCTCCCACACGCGCCCCGGATTTCTTCCGGGGCTTTTTGTTGGCCCGGCCCCCCCGCCCCACGCAATAAACACTTCGGCAGTTTGGTTTATCAATTGCTGCTTAATTTTGCGCTGCCTCATGAGGATACTGAAGAAAATCTTCCTCTATACCCTGCTCACACTGCTGGTCGGGGTAATCGCGGCTGTCCTCTCCGTAATCCTCTTTAAAGACCGCATCGTTCAGCAGTTCATCCGCGAAGCCAACAAGAACCTTGGCACTCCCGTCACCATCGGAAAGATTGAGGTCACAGCTCTCGATGACTTCCCGCGACTCTCGATCGTATTCACCGATGTGTATGTAGAAGACAGCCACCCCGGCAAGTACCCGTTGCTTACCGCACAAGCCATTTCCTTCTCACTCAATGCCTGGGACGTCTATCAGGGCAACTATGTGGTCCTCGGTCTGCAGGTGAAGGCGAGCGAGACCAACCTGCGGATTAACAAGGAAGGCGTAACCAACTACAACATCATAAAAAAGGGCAACGAAGCCGGCGGCAGCGTTTCCTTCGACCTGCAGAATGTTCTGCTCCTGGGCACATCGGTTTCCTACATTGATCAAAGCATCAGTCAACACCACACGTTTACCAGTGAAAAAATTTCAGCAGGCATCAAGGCCGACAAGGATGTCTATCATATTGGCGCCACCGGCGATGTGACCATCGGCCAGATCGGCATCGGGTCGTCACGCTTCCTCGAACAAAAGACGTTTGCTCTCAGCGCGCTCCTGGACTACGATGACGTGGCGAAGTCACTTGCCTTTCAGCCCAGCTCAGCCACCATCGGATCAAGCCGCTTTGACGTCAGCGGAACCTATACGTTCCGGGAAAAGAATCAGCTGGACATCGGCATCTCCGGTCAGCAAACCGACCTTCAATCGTTGCTTGCCTTGTTTCCTTCTAACGTTTCAAAACGTTACGCCCGGTACCAAAGTGAAGGCGACGTCTACTTCAGCGCCCGGCTCAAGGGTGAACTCCGCCGACAAAAGAGCCCGTCGCTGGTCGTGTCCTTCGGTCTCCGCGATGCCACCCTTTTTCATCCCGATTACAATACTCGTCTCGACCATGTTCGCCTGGAGGGTGAATTCCTTGCGCCATCCCTTTCACGCTTCACTTCCGCGGCGTTGTCGTTGAAAGACATTTCAGCCAACCTGAACGGGACACCCATTACCGGCAACTTCTACCTCAAGGATTTTGATGATCCGGTAGTCACGCTGGACTTCCACGGGGAACCGCGGGCGGCGGATCTTCTGAATTTCTACCCTGTGGAGACGGTGACTGATGTTTCCGGCAAGGTGAAGGCCCACGTTTCACTTTCCGGCCGGGTCGCGCTGCTGAAAAACAAAACCACGGCCCAACAAGTCAAGACGGAAGGGACCGTCGAACTGGACAGCCTGAGCTTCTCCTATGGAAAACGCAAGTTGAAATTCAGTCGCCTGAACGGCACCCTCCAGTTCAACAACAACGACCTGGCCATGAGCAACCTTTCCGGTTCTTTCGAAAACAGTGACTTCCTGCTCAACGGTTTCTTTAAAAACATAGTCACTTACGCCATCTTCGAGAACCAGCCCATTGGCATTGAGGCCGACCTCACCTCCCGGTTTCTCGATGTCGACAGGCTATTTGAGGTCGGATTTAGCGAGACCGGAACCGGTCCCTATGTCTTCAGCATTTCACCTGCACTCCACCTCAATTTCAATTGCAGCGTGGATTCTCTGCAATTCAAGAAGTTCAAAGCCCGGCATGTGAAAGGTGATCTGCTGGTCAAGGGACAAGTGGCCGTCTCCCGGAACATTCGGATGGAGGCCATGGGCGGCCGCCTGGCGTTGTCCGGCATTGTCGACGCCACCCATCCGAAAGCCATCGACCTGATCACATCCGCCAATTTCGAGGGCATCCACCTTGACTCGCTTTTCTATGTATTTGAGAATTTCCGCCAGGATTTCATCAGCCATAAGCACCTGAAGGGCCAGGCTCATGCCACCATCGCCCTTGAGGCCACCCTGAATGAAGCCTTGCATATCTTCCCCGAGACCCTGATTGCCGATGCGAGTACCACCATTCGCAATGGAGAGCTGAACAATTTTGAACCCCTGCGCGCCCTCAACAAGTACCTCGATGATGAAGGATTGAGCCGGCTTCGCTTCGCTGACCTTAAGAATGAGATCCACATCGAAAAGAAGACGATCTACATTCCTCAAATGGAAATCCGGAGCAACGTCACTTCGTTGGTGCTCAGTGGCACTCACACCTTTGATCAACAGATCGACTACCGGGTTATTGCTCCCTTGAAAAACAAGAAGAAAATTGATCCCGATGAGGCGTTCGGAGCTGTTGAAGATGATCTTCAGGGTCGATCAAAAATCTATTTGAAAATCACTGGCACCACCGACAACTACAAGGTCCAGTACGATCAGGTGGCCGTGCGAAAGAAGATTGCGAGTGACATCAAAAAGGAAGTGCAGGAACTCAAAGAGGCCTTTCGGCTCAAGGGAAAGAAAAAGAAGAAAGAACTCGAGCTCCAGAAGGACGACTATTTCGACTGGAAAGAGAATCCGTAACAACGGTTCCGTACCTTTATCCCATGGTACCTCTCCAGGCCTTGATTCGTCTCACCAGGCTATGGAACCTCCTCATTATCGGGCTGGCTCAATACTGCACTGCCTATTTTCTCATCGCGCCGGAAACCTTGGGTGACCTGCGACTACTCAGCCTCGCTGTTTCCACCATGATCATCGCGGCCGGAGGTTACAGCATCAATGACTACTACGATGTCAAGATTGACTTGATCAATAAACCCGAGCGCGTAGTGGTGGGTAAGACCCTCAAGCGACGAACCGTCCTGCTGATTCACAGTCTTTTATCATTCACAGGCACTGGCCTGGGTTTTCTGCTATCCTGGCCCATCGGGTTGCTGAACTTCTGCGCCGCATTTCTTCTTTGGCTGTATTCCAATGCGCTGAAGCGTCTGCCTTTTGTTGGCAATTTCACCGTAGCGCTTCTCACGGGGCTTGCCATCCTTGCTGTCAATGTGCTGTTCACGCCTTTGCACATCCTTGTTCTCGTGTATGTGCTTTTCGCTTTCTTCATGACACTCATTCGGGAAATCATCAAGGACATGGAAGACCTGAAGGGCGACGACACGTTTGGCTGCCGAACCTTGCCCATTGTATGGGGTCTGCGAAACACCAAAGTATTTGTTTACTTCATCATCCTTCTCTTTTTCTTTACCGTGATTGCGATTCATTTTTGGCTCACCCGCCTGCCTGTGATTTTCTTCACCGGGTTCCTCTTGATACCCATGGGCATCCTGGTAGCCTGGCTTATCCGGGCAGACACCAAAAAGGATTATCACTACCTAAGTCAGTTCAGCAAACTCATCATGCTGGCGGGAATTTTTAGTATGGCCTTTCTTTAGGCTATCTTGACGCCGTGAATCATCCCCCCATCCGACTGGCCATCCTGGCATCCGGGAACGGCACCAACGCGGAGGCGATCATGCAACACTTTAAACATCATGGCGACATCCACGTAGTCATGTTGTTGAGCAACAACCCACAGGCTTTCGCCTTGGCTCGAGCCCGGAAGTTCGGCGTACCCTCACGCGTATTCTCACGAGAAGAATTCAGGAATGGGGATGTTATCGATTGGCTGACCGAGGCTCAGGTGACCCATGTCGTGCTTGCCGGGTTTCTTTGGCTTCTTCCGCCAACCATGGTAAAGGCTTTCCCCAACAGGATACTTAACATCCATCCCTCCCTGCTCCCTAAGCATGGTGGCAAAGGCATGTATGGCGACAAGGTTCACGAGGCGGTGAAGGCGGCCGGAGACAAGCGGACGGGTATAACCATTCATCTTGTCAATGAACAGTTTGATGAAGGCCGCATCATTTTTCAGGCGGACTGCGAAGTCCTTCCGGGAGATTCCACGGAGAGCATTGCGGCAAAAGTTCATGCCCTGGAGCACAGGCATTTCCCCAAGGTAATTGAAGCATGGGCGCTTGGCCATTCCTAAACCCCGTCCATTAGCTGAAATAACGTACCTTGAACTGACCAGCCAGACCAGCCCCCTGACTTCTCATGCAGGCTTCCTTGCTAACTACCGTTATCATGCCCCTGGCCCTGGGGGTAATCATGCTGGGGCTTGGACTTTCCCTAACACTCGATGACTTTCGGAGGGTAGCCCAATATCCACGCGCCATTACCATTGCCATCGTGTGCCAGATGATTTTGTTGCCCCTGGTCTGCTTCGGACTGGCCATCGCGTTCAACATGCCACCCGAATTGGCCGTTGGGCTCATGCTCCTCTCCGCTTCGCCCGGTGGGCCAACAGCAAACCTGTACAGTCACTTGTCCAATGGCGATGTCGCCTTGAACATCACGTTGACGGCAACCAACAGCTTGCTTACGCTGTTCACCTTGCCGCTCATCGTCAATCTTTCTTTGGATTATTTCATGAGTTCAGGCGAATACCTCCCGATGCAGTTCAAGAAAGTCTCCGAGGTGTTTGCCATCGTCCTGGTTCCGGTCACTCTGGGGATGACCATCCGGTCCAATGCTCCCGCCTTCGCGTCCAAAATGGATAAGCCGGTAAAAATATTGTCGGCGCTCTTTTTGGCGCTGGTCATCACCTTGATTACGATCAACGAGCGACAAACCGTCGTCCGATACTTTGCTCAATTGGGGACTCCAGTCCTGTTTTTCAATGTTATAAGCATGGCGGTTGGCTACTACCTACCCCGACTATTCAAGGTTGAAAAAAAGCAGGCTATTGCCATAGGGATGGAGATCGGAATCCACAACGGCACCCTGGCTATTTATATCGCTCTTAATGTTATGCACAATTCGACGATGGCGCTGCCGTCAGGAACTTACGGCCTGCTGATGTTCTTCACTGCCGCCGCGTTTGGCGGGTTGGTCAACATGAAACGAAAAACAGTTTGACTGATCGTTATTCAATGGCGTTGGTAGTCACATAATACCGCCATGCCACAACCGCTTTCTCCCATTTCTTCAGTTTGGTGAGGTCCTTCTTGCTCATCCTCGGCAGCAGCAACCGGTTAATGAGGGCCAACGTCTGAAAGAATGTCTTCTTCATAATCAGGGCGTATTGATTTCGTTGAATCCATCCGCGTGATCCGTCCAGCTCATGGGATAGTTGCCGTCGATGAATTCCTTCGCATCGGTGGTGAGGAAAAGGGGACGGAACGTGTCAAGCATCACAGCCAATTCCTTCGTCTCTTTGGCGCCGATACTTTTTTCAACCGTTCCGGGGTGAGGGCCATGAGGCAACCCGCCCGGGTGAAGCGTAAATGAGCCACGCTCGATACCGCGCCGGCTCATGAAGTTCCCCTCCGCATAATACAACACCTCATCACTGTCGATGTTGCTGTGATTGTAGGGAGCTGGGATCGCCAAGGGGTGATAATCAAACAGGCGGGGCACGAACGAACAGATCACATAATTGTGACCTTCAAATGTCTGGTGAACGGGAGGCGGCTGGTGAATGCGCCCCGTGATGGGTTCAAATTCATGAATCGAGAACGCATAAGGCCAAAGGAATCCATCCCAACCGACAATGTCCATCGGGCTGTAATCATAGACATACTGGTGCAGGTGCCCCTGCTTCTTGATCTTCACGAGGAACTCTCCCTTTGACGTATCGGTCACGAGTTCCTGAGGGGGCCTGATATCCCTCTCGCAATACGGAGAGTGCTCCAATAATTGGCCCAACCGGTTTCGGTAACGCTTTACCGTTTCAACCGGAGAAGCGCTTTCAATGATCAGCAGCCGAAGGGGGCCATCGTTGAATTCAATTTTGTAAATGACCGTGCGGGGAATCACCACATAGTCACCCTGGCGAAACTCGAGCACGCCAAACTGGGAAATAAGCTTTCCGCTGCCGTCGTGCACAAACAGCACTTCATCGCCTTCCGCATTCTTATAGTAATAATCCATTTTGCGTTGGCGGGGCGTGCAAATGGCCATCGAACAATCCGAATTCATCAGCAGCACCTTGCGGGCAGACAGGTAGTCCTCTCCCGTAACCCCGACTTTGGATGTATTGAGGTGCGTTTGCCGAAGTCCGTAATTTTCCAGGATCTTCGGACCATAGGCAACCGGTGCCCCCAACGACTTGATGCGGGTGGGGGGATTGATATGATAGAGGATGGAGTAAATGCCGGAAAACCCTTCCGAGCTCACTACTTCCTCCTTGTACAAACTGCCGTCGGGCTGTTGAAACTGAATGTGACGCTTGGAGGGAATTTTCCCCAGACGATGATAAAACATATTCGCTCGGATGAATACGAGCCGAAGTTATGAATTTCCCTATTACATCCTCGACCGGTTGAGGTCTGGAATCCGGTCAAAAAGCTTCATCGCCTGCTGCAACACTTCATTAGACTGGTTGTAGATCGGGTAGAAACCGTCATTACCCCAAATGCGGCGCGCAATCTGGGCCTTTACGTTGATCTGGAATATTGTCTCATGGCGTTTGAGGTCCTTCCAGTCAGGCTCGACCTTGTTCTGCTTACCGACACGGGCCAGCTGTTGAAACATGTCCTGTGTGACAACAAAGCGCTCAATGAATGACTTCAGTCCCATCTTCATCAGCGCATCTTTGTGTTCGTTGGCATAATTGAAAGTATACTCCTGGATGGAATTGCTGATATAAAGTTCATTGAGGTAGCGGCTGTTCTGTGTGGTGTCGAGGGGCACAAAATAGTCAGGCATAATGCCCCCGCCGCCATAAACCGTTCGGCCACCAACTGTCTGGTACTTCAGCGAATCACTGAAGTGGATACTGTCGGCATGGAAGAATTCGCCACGGCGAAACCGCTTGGTGATATCTTTGGAATATTCCTCGCCATTGCCGTAGGGCTTCTGGATCGATCGGCCGCTGGGTGTGTAGTAGCGTGAGATCGTCAGGCGCAGTTCCGAACCATCGCTCAGGTCAAAGGGAGACTGGACCAACCCCTTTCCAAAACTGCGCCGGCCCACAACCAGGGCACGGTCATTGTCCTGTAGCGCTCCGGCAAGTATCTCCGCGGCCGACGCACTTCCCTCATTGACCAGCACGATCAAATCACCCCGCTCAAATTCGCCCTGTGATGTCGACATGGCATCCGAGTTGTACTTGCCGTCCTTTCCCCGGGTGAAAACAATCTTTTTTCCTTCGGACAGAAATTCATCCGCCATGTCAATCGCCTGGTTCATGTACCCGCCCGGATTGCCCTGAAGATCGAGAACCAGCTTCTTCATTCCCTGCGCACGAAGCGTGTCCATCGATTTTTTGAACTCATCGAATGTGGTCTGAGAAAACCGATTCACCTTGATATACCCCGTCTCACGGTCTACCATGTACCCCACATCAACGGAGGTCTGGGGTATCTTGTCGCGGATAATGGTAAACTTCAGCGGAACTTTCTCATGTTTCCGGATCACTTCCAATTTCGCCTCAGTTCCTTTGGGGCCTTTCAACAGTTTCATGACCTGGGCGTTGGTGAGGCCAACGCTGGCGATCACTCTGTCACCCACCTTCACAATCTTGTCGCCGGGGCGCAGACCCACAGCTTCCGAGGGGCCCCCGCTGAGCGCGGTCACCACCACAAGCGTATCGTGAAAAATATTGAATTCGATCCCGATGCCTTCGAAATTTCCCTGAAGGTCTTCATTCGCTTCCACCCGTTCGCTGATGGGTATATACGCCGAATGTGGGTCCAGGTCCTGAAGCATGTGCTCAATGGCGTCATCGACCAGCTTTTCGGTCCGGGCTGTATCCACGTATTCGTCATGGATGAGGCCAATCACTTCCCGCAGCTTACGAATGTCCTCGCCGGAGTCCCCTGCAGCAGGTGTAGAATTGAGGCTCGCGCCAATCAGCACGCCTCCGGCCAGACCAATGGCCAGCACGGCAGGCAGGGCAATTTGACGCGGACTATTGTTGATTTCCATTTCTTCTCGCCAGGTTATTTTGCTAGAACGGCAAAGATCGGGCAAAGTTCATATCCGCAAAACTAATCCTGTCTGTCGAGCTATCTTTAGGCCATGGGCCGGATTTTGGCGATTGACTATGGAATGAAAAGAACCGGGCTGGCCGTTACTGACCCAATGAAGATAATCGCCACCGCCCTCGAGACGGTGGAAAGTTCCGGGTTGTTGACCTACCTGGAGGCCTATCTGCGCCGGGAACCCGTTGAGCGATTCGTTGTCGGATTACCGCGTCGACTGGATAATAGCGACACCGATATGACGTCACCGGTAAGAGCCCTGGGGGAGCGACTCGGCAAGACCTTCCCCGGTATTCCGGTCACGATGGTCGATGAGCGGTTCACCAGCAGTATGGCCAAGGCAGCGATGATTGCGGGAGGCATGAAAAAGAAAGATCGCCGGGAAAAAGGAAACGTCGACAAAATCAGCGCCGTGATCATTCTCCAATCCTACATGGATTCCGTAAAGTAGGCGGGTTTATCTAACTTTGCCCGTGAATTTGTATTGCTGATGGTATACCCGATTATCGTATATGGTGACCCAATCCTTCGCAAGCGAGCCGCAGACATCCCTCGCGATTATCCCGGGCTTAGCCAACTGATCCAGGACATGTTCGAGACCATGTACGCTGCCCATGGTATTGGGCTGGCCGCGCCCCAGATTGGGAAAGGTATTCGTGTTTTCGTGGTTGACGGCACGACGCTGGAGGAAGAGGAGGAAGATATGACCGGCTTCAGGAAGGTCTTTATTAATCCCGAAATCCTTGATGAAAACGGTGCGGTCTGGGCATTCGAGGAGGGTTGTCTTAGTATCCCCAATATCCGCGAAAATGTTTCACGGCAGGAAAATGTGCGCATCCGGTACGTGGATGAGAATTTTGTCCCCAAAGAGGAAGAATACACCGGTGTAAAAGCCCGCATCATTCAGCATGAATATGACCACCTGGATGGCAAACTCTTTATCGATTACCTCACTCCTCTCCGCAAACGCATGCTCAAGGGGAAACTCACCAACATAAGCAAAGGAGATGTGGAGACCGAATACCGGATTTCCGCACCATTGAAAAAGTAGTCCTTACGATGTGTAGGCCAGGTGAGGCAGTTTCGTATCCTCGGGAACACGCACCACCAGATCAGCCTGCACTATGGCCTGACAGGCCAGTCGCTCATTGGTGAGCAGGAGACCCGCCTTACGATATTTGGACTCTGATGCCGTAAGCGGACCCAGTGCATCGGTGCCGCGCATAATGATCATCCGGCAAGTTGTGCAGCGTCCTTTTCCTCCGCAAGCGTGCATCCAGTCAATCTGGTTGGCGTGAAAGTGTCGCAGGGCCGGAAGATCCGTACGATCCACAGGAACCTCTTTTTGTCCGAGGTTTTCAATGATTATCTTTACCATTGTACACTGAAATCATGGATGAAAAGATCAACATAAAGGCCCTCGAAGATTACAGCGACGACTATGCCTCCAAGTTGACCGCCACATTCTTCTCCGCTAAAGATAAGATTTCGGGGCCTGAGATTCTGAAACTTTCCGACATCCAGCAGGTCAACCTGTTTGTCATCCGGGAGTTACTCAACGCCTGGAAACTGGAAAGCCAGAAGTTGCATTCGCCCTATTTTGACTACACGGCGGCCCCCGTATCCGAAGCGCTCACCCGCTTCCACAACCTGTTGTCCAACCACATCGCCATTTCCCGCGAAAACTTTCAACCCCTGCTCAAGAAGGCGGTTTCACAGACCATCTATTTGATATTGAACCCTTATGACTTTTACTCCGAAACACTGGCCCGCTTCGGAGGATCGATCAACGTGAAAGACTTGCAGCAGGATATCAAGTATATCCGCATCAATCGAACTCCTTTGGAAAGGCTGCTCAGTGATTTTGAAACCCGGAAGCTGGCCTCCGTGCCCGGTAATGAAGGCTTTGCAGCTCTTGATCATATTCTTGAAGAGGTGAATTTCACGCCTGAGGACATCGATGGTTACCTCAACCAGTTTTCTGCCGTACTTCCTTTGAGCCTGGAGGCCTTGTATGAAAATTCCACTGAGGAGAAAAAGCCGGAGGCGAAGGAAGATAACCATGCCAAACGCGCACCTTCAAAGCCGGAGCCAACGACGCCTGCAAAGCAAGACCTGCCAAAACAGGAGCCTGCCGAGGCCAAAAAAACTACCGTCCAGATACCCCTTTACGATCAGCAGCCCGCCAAGGGCACAACGCTCGTAGAGAACTTCCAGAAGCGAAAGAAGATCAAAGACAGCCTCACGATCAACCAGAAATTCATGTTCACAAAGATTCTTTTCAATGGCGACTTTGAGCTGTTCTCAGCGGCCGTTGAGCGGCTCGATGAACTGGACAACCTGGGCCAGGCCAAGAACTACCTCACCAACAACTACGGCGAATGGAATCCTGAAAGCGAGGAATATCAGGAGTTCATGGAAATGGTCGAACGGCGATTTTCGTAACCCGGTTTCGCGCTAGACACGCTGGAGCATCTGCCCGCGGTGCGCATCGATCTTCAGCAGGATAAACAGAAGGACCGTAAATCCCCACAAGGAGGAGCCTCCATAGCTGAAGAATGGTAACGGTATGCCGATCACTGGAAACAACCCGATGGTCATCCCAATGTTTACGGCAAAATGAAAGAAGAAAATGGATGCGACACCGTAACCATACACCCTTGCGAATCGGTTCTTTTGTCGCTCGGCCAGGTAAATGACGCGGAGCAGCAACACGACAAACAAGGCTATAACAATTAGGCTACCCAGCCAGCCCTCCTCTTCACCAATGGTGCAAAAGATGAAATCGGTGCTTTGCTCAGGGACGAAATCGAACTTGGTTTGTGTGCCTTGCAGGAATCCCTTGCCACTCAACCCCCCGCTGCCAATGGCGATCTTGGATTGGGTAACGTTCCAACCATAGCCAAGAGGATCTGCATCCGGATTGATCAGCGCCTTGATCCGATTTTGTTGGTGTGGCTTCAATACGTCGGTAATGACATAGTCCACCGATTCAATCACCCCGGCGATGATCAGCGCGCCGATTGTCAACAGGGCAATTCGCTTGAACTTCTTTCGACCGACCAGGATAAGTATAACCAATACAACCCCAATGGCCATGTGCAGGTACCAGGGATTGGGAACCAACAAAGTAAGAATGAAGAGCGCCGCTGCACAGAATCCCAAAATCATCAGAAATGGCGACATCCCTTCCCGGAAGAAAACTATCATGAAACTGGCAAATACCAATGCGGTCCCGGTATCCTTCTGAAGAAGGGTCAGCACCATGGGAAGTCCAATCATTCCAAACAGTATGGCTTGATTGCGAAGATTGTCCATCCTGAATCCAACCGAACCGATGAACTTGGCTACGGCAAGAGCCGTTGCAAACTTGGCAAATTCCGAAGGCTGAACGCCAAAAGACCCAATGCCGATCCATGCCTTATTGCCCCCTACTTCTTTGCCGATAAAAGGCATGGCCACCAGGATGACGACGAGCAGGCCATAGAGCAAATAGGCGATAGCCTCATAGAACCTCATGTCGAGTATCACGATGCCCAGGATGATAAAGAAGGACGCCAGTATGAACAGTAACTGCCGCCCGCTATTCAGCGAAATGGTGAAAATTGGTTGACCGACACTCTCGTCGTATCCAACGGCGTAGATATTCAACCAGCCAAGAAGAACCATTACGGTGTAAAGTCCGATGGTTACCCAGTCCAGATTACCCGATATGTTCTCCTGCCTCATCATTGTTTCTTCGGGTCTTCAAAGTGCCCTGCCAGAACATACTGTTCGATGTACGGACGTCGCGTGGCGCCAAACAGGTACTTCTCGATCATCAGGGAGGCGATGGATGCCGCTGCCCGCGCACCCTGACCTGCATCTTCCACATAGACAGAAATAGCAATTCTCGGATTCTCACGGGGCGCAAAGGCGATGAACACGCTGTGGTCAAACAGGGGCGGATTGTTTTCGACGGTACCCGTCTTGCCGCACACGATCACGTCGGCCAGGCGGGCCCGGTATTGGCCCGTTCCCGATTCCACTACTTCCTGCATGGCATCGGCTGCAATGCGGAAGTTGGCCGAATCAATTGTGGTGTAGTGCCGTTCCCGGTATTGTGGCAGGGGCAAGCCGTCCTTCCCAATTGCTTTCACAATGTGTGGGGTATAATAGTATCCCTTATTGGCCACCGTTGCAGCGAAGTTGGCCATTTGAACGGGTACCACCAGGTTTTCGCCTTCACCGATGGCAATGGAGTAGATATTGGAGAACTTCCAGGGACGATTTCGGTACGCCTGATCGTAGTATTTCGGCGAGGGAATCAACCCTCCTTTTTCATTGGGCAAGTCAATACCCAGGGGCCTGCCAAACCCAAAACTGGTGATGTGTTTGTTCCATTCCTCCAGCCCTATTCTCGTGTCTTCGTATGGGTCATTCGATTTCCCTTTGTTGAGCATGCGACGAAGGACCCCGTGAAAATACGGGTTACACGAATTGGCAATTGCGCCCCGAAGATCCTCGTTGGAGTGTGCTCCATGACAATTGATGATTGTGCGATCACAGCGAATACGGGTTTCCGGTGTAATTACCTTCTCCTGCAGGGCGGTCATCGCCTGCGCAATCTTGAAAATGGATCCTGGCCTGTATTGAGCCATCAACGGCCGGTTGAAAAGCGGCTTGTTCGTATCCAGGCTTATTTGTCGGAAGTTGCTGCTGTATTGACGGCCCGTAAGCAGGTTGGGATCATAGGATGGACCTGAGACCAGCGCCATAATCTCCCCGGTGGCGGGTTCAATGGCCACGATACTTCCTGCTTTTCCCTTCATCAGGTACTCCCCATACTGTTGGAGGTCGAGGTCGATACCCGTTGCGAGGTCTTGTCCCGGGATCGAGAGGGTATCGTACGCCCCATTTTCGACTGAGCCCTGGATGATGCCCTTTACGTTTCTGAGTTTGAACCTCACGCCACGTGTGCCTCTGAGTTGTTCTTCGTAAAAAGCCTCAATCCCACTCTGGCCAATGTAATCCCCCTGCTTGTAGATCTTTGACTGATCCTCCTCAAGCTGCCGCTTCGTGATTTCGCTCACATAGCCCAGCGCGTTGGCTAATGCCGGGGTTGTATAAGAACGCGTTGTCCGCGCCAGCACGTAAAAGCCGGGGAATTCATCCAGGTAGTCCTGCACGCGGGCAAAGTCCTGATTGGAAAGCTGATCGAGAAACAGGGTGGGCTTGTAAGGGGAGTACTCCTTTCGCGCTTTCATCTCACGGAAAGTTTGCCGGAGCTGCTCACGGGTCATGTTGAATACCGCACAAAACTTGGCACTATCAAAATCCCTGACGTCTTTCAATAATACTTCCAGTTTGTACTCCGGCGTGTTGTACACGATGAGCTTTCCATTACGGTCGGTGATCAGGCCCCGCACCGGATATTCGGTTTGCCGGAGAATGGCGTTGCTGTCTGCCATCTGCCTGTAGCGGTTATCCGTGACCTGAATGAGGAACAACTTGACCAGGAAGATCAAACCGGTCACCACAATTAGCAGTTGAAATATTTCTCGTCGCCCTTCGTTCATCGTCTTCGACGAAATGTAAAATATTGAAACAACATGATCACCGTCATGGTAAAGGCGAGGCTGGTAATCACTTTAGACATGGTGTACCAGAATATGCCAAAACCCCCGGCCTCGGTGAAGAACAATACGCCATGGTGTACAAAAACCAAGGGCAGCGAATAGACCATGAACCACTGTGTGCCGTTGACAGCAAGGGTTGGCCCTTCGCCGGCGTCATAGCCACCCTGCGGTGTAATGGTGGCCAGCCAGAAGTTGCGAAGGTAGGCAACCAGCACGAGGCTCATGGCGTGTAAACCCAGGCTGTCGTAAAACACGTCAACCATGAATCCCAACACAAAACCCAGCAGCATGAGGACAAGGGGGTTGGTCTCTATGGGCAACAAGAGAATAAAGGCGACGTAAACAAAACAGAAAGCCGTATTGAACAGCACAAGCTGGCGGAAGAGCATGACCTGTGCCAACAGGTACAGGACAAAATAAACGCCCACCAAAATTCCCGATCGGTTCATCGCTGGTCCTTCAGGGTTACACGTTCAAGCGAATCGAGTTCATTCTTCAGGTTGCTCTTCACCACCTTGACATACGACAGGCGCCTGAAATCCTGGGCCAGCTCAACCCGTACGTCATAAAACTGCGCTTCCTTCTTCAAATCGACTTCACGAACAATCCCCACAAGGACACCTTCCGGGAATACCGCGTTGTATCCTGAGGTAACTACCGAGTCGCCGACCTGGGGCTGCACATGTCGTGGGATATACAGCAGGCTCACAAACCTGGGATCCTGTCCGTCCCATTGCGCCGTTCCCATATTTCCTGTTCGTTTTAGGACGCTGGACACCTGCTCATCGGTATTGAGCAGCGAAGTTACGACCGCAAAGTGTTGCGAAACGGATTTAACTTTTCCGACCGCACCAGCCGACGAAATTACCGCCATGCCCGGGCTCAGGCCCACATCCTCACCATGATTGATGGTGATGTGGTTCTTGAATTGGGCTACACTATTGTTGATTACCCGGGCACTGACAAACTCAAAATGCAGCACGGTATCTGGAAGTGCGGCAAGGGCTTCACGCTCGGCGACAATTTGCTGGAGCATGGTCCGAAGGCCTGCATTTTCATCCGACAGTTCGCGATTCACGTCGCGCAGGGCCAGGTAGTCCCTGACACCTTCCGAGAATCGAATGACGCTGGCAACGGTTCGATTTGCCGTGTTAAAGAAGCTGGTATTCTGGTACTGGCTGTTTTCTATCCACAACCAGGCGCAGAGGATTTCAAGGCAGAGGAAGGTGAGAAATGCGCGGTAGTGGTAAAGGAAATTGAGGAGACGCAGCATTGCATCAGGTCATCAACACCTTGCGGAAGTGGTTGAGATTCTTCAGTGCCGCTCCGGTACCCCGCACTACCGCCCGCAGCGGGTCATCGGCAACGTACACCTTCAACTTTGTTTTCAGTGAGAGTCGTTTATCCAGGCCACGCAACAGGGCTCCGCCTCCGGTGAGATAAATCCCACGTTCATAGATATCGGCCGAAAGTTCAGGGGGTGACAACTCCAGGGCCTTGAGCACCGCCTCTTCCAGCTTCGAAATGGATTTGTCGAGCGCAAAGGCTATTTCGCTATACGAAATCTTGATGGTTTTGGGGATCCCCGTCATCAAATCGCGTCCACGAATTTCATAATCATCCGGGCCATCGTCGAGCTCCGTAAGGGCCGATCCTACTTCTATCTTCACACGTTCCGCCGTACGTTCGCCAATCAAAAGATTGTGCTGGCGCCGCATGTAGTCGAGGATGTCGCGGTTGAACGTGTCGCCGGCAATACGAATGGACTGGTCACACACAATTCCGGATAAGGCAATAACGGCAATGTCTGTAGTGCCTCCGCCAATATCCACGATCATATTACCCACGGGCTGCTCAATGTCAATGCCGATACCAATGGCAGCCGCGACAGGCTCATGAATCATGTACACTTCCTTTGCATTGGCATGCTCGGCGCTGTCACGCACCGCGCGCTTCTCCACTTCCGTAATCGCAGAGGGAATGCAGATCACCATTCGCAACGACGGTGGGAACAAACGACGACCGGTGTCGATCATTTTGATCATGCCACGGATCATCATCTCCGCAGCGTGAAAGTCGGCGATCACACCTTCCTTCAACGGACGAATCGTTTTGATATTCTCGTGCGTCTTCTCGTGCATTTGCATCGCCTCACGGCCGATAGCCAGCACTTTGCCGCTCAATTTGTCGAGCGCGATGATGGACGGTTCGTCAACGACTACTTTGTCCTTATGTATGATCAGCGTGTTTGCAGTGCCAAGATCTATCGCGATGTCGCTGGTAAAGAAATCAAATAGGGCCATGGGCAGATTCTCCTCCTCTTGTTCCGGTTAAAATTGCCCCGAAATTACAGAAATAATCAGGGGAAATGGCAATTCAGTGCTTAAAATGGCGGTATCCGGTAAAGACCATCGCCATGTCGTGACCATCGCAGAAAGCGATGGAGTCTTTATCTTTGATGGACCCTCCGGGCTGGATCACCGCCCGAATGCCCTGCTGGTGGGCTAGCTCTACGCAATCGGGGAATGGGAAGAACGCATCCGAGGCCATTACAGCCCCTTCGAGGCTGAAACCGAATGATTTCGCCTTCTCAATAGCCTGCTTCAGCGCATCGACACGGCTGGTCTGCCCAACTCCGCTGGCCAACAACTGGCCATCTACAGCCAGGACAATGGTGTTTGACTTGGTGTGTTTGCAGACTTTGCTGGCAAAGAGCAAGGCATTGACCTCCGAGGTGGTTGGCTTGCGTTGGGTAACCACTGTCAAGTCCGAAAGCTCGTCCGTCTTCCAATCAACGTCCTGTTCAATAAGCCCATTCAATAACGTCTTAACCTGCTTGGTCCGCTTCAACGATTGCTTTTGTGACAGCAGGATCCGGTTTTTCTTGGATTTCAGCAACTCAAGGGCATCTGCGTCGTACTTCGGAGCAACCAGGATTTCAAAAAAGAGGCTGTTCATTGCCTCCGCTGCAGCCAAGTCAACCTTCCGGTTGGTGGCCAGCACTCCTCCGAATGCGGAAATAGGATCAGCCTGAAAGGCTTTCTGATAGGCCTCCTTGACGGTACCGGCTGTAGCCACCCCGCACGCGTTGGTATGTTTGACGATTACAAAGGCGGGGTCGCTCTTGAATTCGCCAATCAGATCAATAGCGGCGTCGATGTCCACCAAATTGTTATACGAAAGCTCCTTTCCGCCTAATTGCTCAAGCAGGGCGTCAAGTTCTCCGTAGTAAACGCCCTTCTGATGGGGGTTTTCGCCATAACGCAGCGGCTTGCCCTGGGAATAGCTGACTTTGAGCGCTGGGATTTGCTGCTCCTGGTTGAAGTAGTTGAAGATCGCGGTGTCATAATTTGATGTCACCTCAAAAGCCAAGGTTGCGAACCGCTTGCGGTCAGCAAGATCGGATGTGGGACCTTTCGACTCGAGAAGCGTTAGCAACTCTGCGTACTGGCTGCGCGATGACACGATCAGCACATCCTTGAAGTTCTTGGCAGCCGCACGAATGAGGGATACACCACCGATATCTATTTTCTCTATTATATCGGCTTCGCTTCCACCCTGAGCGACCGTTTCCTCAAAAGGATACAGGTCAACGAGAACCAAATCGATCGGGGCAATACCAAATTCCTTGGCCTGCTCCACGTCGCCCTTTTCTTCACGGCGAAATAATATCCCGCCAAACACAGCCGGGTGAAGGGTTTTGACCCGGCCTCCAAAAATTGATGGGAAGCCGGTCAGTTTTTCTACCGGGGTCACTTTGAATCCCAACCCTTCGATAAATTGTTGTGTCCCGCCCGTGCTAACAAATTCAACACCGGCAGCGCCCAGTGAATTGATGATGGGTGCGAGGTTGTCTTTGTAATAGACTGAAATCAGGGCGCGTTTGATGGGCTGGTTATTCATGGCTCAGGTTGTGGGCAATCCCAGTCGGGTGGCGGCCCGGGGAAATGCAGCCGCAAAAGTAAGTTACCCCGGTTAGATAGGCAGTACGCCTGCGTGAATAATTCCGTATCAATCCAATCGGAAATCATCCGCGTCCAAATACGCGGGAAAACGTTTTCGGTGTTCTTGCAAAAGCCTGGCCTCAAGCCCAATTGTTTTGAGACATTCATCTTCACCACCAAACCAAACCGAATTCCCCCGGGGGTCGATCACCGCGGAATGACCGTTGTAGACGATGCCCTGTCCATCCGGACCAATCCGGTTCACTCCGGCGGCAAAACTCAGGTTTTCGATAGCCCGTGCTCTTAGCAAAGCATCCCACGCGCTGACGCGGGGTTGAGGCCAATTGGCCACATAGATCAGCAAGTCATAATCCAGTGAGTCCGATGCATGGTGGTAACGGTTCCTGCTCCAGACAGGGAAACGAAGATCATAGCAAACAAGGGGACGGATTTTCCAGCCCTTCCAGGTCCCTGACCAATGTTGGCTTCCACTTTGGTATACTGCATGCTCGTCAGCCATTCTGAACAGGTGCCGCTTGTCGTAAGTCTTTAAGCTTCCACCCGGCTCCATCCAAATAAGACGATTGAAGTAATGATCGGACTCGCTGATGATGACACTCCCAAGGATTAGCGCTCCGGTCTTATCGGCCATTTGTCTCATCCACCGCGTGGTGGTCATATTCATGGGTTCGGCCACGGGAGCCGCATTCATCGTAAACCCTGTCGTAAACATTTCGGGCAACACGATCACGTCGGTTCGGCCTTCAATTTTCCAGATCTTTTCCTCGAACATGGCCCGGTTGGCCACAGGATCCTCCCAGTGAAGGGGAGACTGAATAAGGGTGATGTTCAGGTTCTCCATAGTTCAGAGGGCGCGGAGGATTTTGCCTGCCGCCTCCAGCGTCTCTTCCTTTTTGGCGAAGCAAAACCGCAACAAGCAGGCTTCCCTTCTGCTGTGATAAAAGACCGAGACGGGTATGGAAGCCACTTTGTGTTCCTTGGTCAGCCACGTGGCCATCTCCATTTCGGGTTTTGTCGAGATGGCCCGGTACGAAAGCAGCTGAAAGTAACTCCCATGGCAGGGAAGTGGCTCAAAGGAAGATCCCTTGATTTGCTTGAGGAAGAAATCCCGCTTAGCCTGGTAAAATGTACCCAGATCGAGGTAGTGCTTCGGCTCCTTCATATAGACGGCCAGTGCATGTTGAATCGGCGTATTCACGCTGAAGGTTATAAACTGATGCGCTTTGCGAATTTCCTGAGTCAGGGCTGGAGGCGCGACGGCATAGCCGACCTTCCACCCGGTGGCATGGAACGTTTTGCCAAACGAATAAACGGCAATGCATCGATCCTTCAATCCGGCATATTTAAGTACACTTTCGTGGGGCAATCGATCAAAAATGATGCGCTCATAAACTTCATCACTCAGCACAAGCAAATCGTGTTCCTCGGCAATCCGCTCCAGTGCCCTGAGATCAAGGTCATTCAGCACGGCACCACTGGGGTTGTGCGGGGTATTGATGATGATCATGCGGGTCTCTGCCCGAACATGCAGCTCGACTTCCGCCCAATCAATAGCAAAACCCGGAGCATTCAGGTTGATCGGCACCGGCACTCCGCCGTTCAGGCGGATGGCAGGTCCATAAGAGTCGTACGAAGGGTCGAACAGAATAACCTCATCACCGGGACGAATCAACGCTGCGATAACGGAGAAAAGTGCTTCTGTCCCGCCGGCCGTGATGGTGATTTCAGTTTCAGGATCGGTTACCCTTCCGTAGGTGTCTTGAATGGTCTTGGCAATCACTTGCCGCAATACCGGCACCCCGGGCATGGGGGCATACTGATTGTGGCCGGCTTTGAGATTTTGGTGTATAAGTTCAATCAGCTCTCCGGCTACAAGGAAATCCGGGAAGCCCTGAGAAAGATTGATTGCCTCATGCTCCAACGCCATGCGTGACATGACGGCGAAGATTGACGTGCCAATGTCCGGAAGTCGGGAATTGATATTCAAGCCACGGCGATAATGAGTAAAGGTATCGATTCGTCGCCGAAATGGGTATCGACATTTGACTAACTTGCGCTTATGTTTCTGGAGCCACACCTGGGG
>JAYRNL010000179.1:0-9390 GCA_041912235.1 Cyclobacteriaceae bacterium | reverse complement strand
ATGTTCGTTCGGCTAACGTGTGAATAGAGGGTTTACAGGCTATGGCACAGGAATTGGGGCTCATAACGCAACCTTTTGCGCTAAATTTCAGTCTATATCCCATTACCTACCGCCCGCGCTATGATCAAAAACTACCTGCTGATTACCCTGAGGAGTATGTTGAAGAACAAGTTGTACTTGTCCATCAACATCGTTGGCATGGCCACTGCGATTGCCTGCTGCATCATCGCCTACTTTAATTGGGATTTCAACGTTAGTTTTGATTCGAACCATGTCCATGGCGGCACTATCTACCGGGTGAATTCCATCCGCGAGTTTCAGGGCAACCGAACAACCTTTGGTCATGTGCCGATTGCCCTCGGTAATGCCATCCGCGCCAATGTGAGCGATGTGGACGCCGTAATACGGTACTCACCCGGTTGGGGAAACTTCAAGGTGGGCGATGAGCTTTTTGAATCGAGCCTGTCCAATGTTGATCCCGAATTCTTCAAGGCATTCTCGTTTGATTTCATTGAAGGCAATGGCGAGCTGAAGGATAAGAGCCAGGTGGTCATCAATGAGGAAATGGCCCGAAAGTATTTCAACACGGAACACGCCGTAGGGAAGATGCTGGTGCAAATGCTCGACAGCGGAAGAACAAAGGAATACATGGTGGCGGGAGTGTTTAAGAAGCAGCCAAGTAATTCAAGTTTTCCGGATGCGGCATTCTCACGGTATGAAAATCAGTTCAGAAACGATCCGAAGTACCAGGAGAATTCCTGGTATTTCCGCAATACCCTTTTTGTACAGGTGAAGGATCCGTCGAGGATCGCCGGCATCGAGAAGCAGCTTGAGCCGTACACGGAAAATAACAACAAACTGCGCGACGACTTCGTCATCAAAGCATTCAAGCTGCAATCCTTGATCGGGATGGCGGTAAGCGACAGTTACAATAATGTGCCGGGCACGTGGACGCGCGAAGGCTCACCGATTGCAGCCGTTGTCGGGATTGGCGTCATGGGCATTTTTGTGCTGTTGATCGCGTGCTTTAACCTCACCAACACGGCGGTGGCCATTTCTTCACGCCGGCTGAAAGAGATTGGAATTCGCAAAGTGATGGGGAGTACCCGCAAGCACCTGATTTTCCAGTTCATCGGTGAGACCACACTGACTTGTTTGCTGGCGTTGATCCTCGGTGTGGTCATTGCCGAGTGGCTCTTGATTCCGGGATTCAATAAACTCTGGCCCGACCTGAAACTGGAGCCCGACTATTTCGGCAGGCCCAACTTCATGATTTTCATGGGTGTTGCCTTGCTTTTTACCAGCTTTTTGGCGGGGAGTTATCCGGCCTTCTATATCAGCAAATTCCAGCCCACCGAAATCCTGAAGGGAAAGTTGAGATTTGGCGGCACCAACTATTTTACCCGGTTGCTGCTCACCCTCCAGTTCGCCATTTCGTTGATCGGCATTGTTTGCAGTTTCGCGTTTACCGACAATGCTAAATTTCAGCGGGAGTTCGACCTTGGATTCAACAAGGATGGCCTGGTATTTACCTGGGTGAACAACCGTTCAGAGTATGAAACGTATCGCAATGTCTTGTTGGAGAACAATGACATTATTTCCATAGCGGGCTCGCAGCATCACCTGAACGCTTCCGCCTTCAACGACCCCATCAAGTATGAGGACAAGGAGATAGAAGTGGATATTTTGGATGTCGGGGAGGACTATGTTCCCACCGTTGGTCTTACCCTCCTAAAAGGGAGGAACTTTACCGCCGATAGCGAGACCGACCGAAAAGAATCGGTGATTGTCACGGAGCAGCTGACGAAGGAATTGGGCCTCACCGATCCGATTGGCAAGGAAATCATCTGGATGGACACCGTCCACTACTATATCGTCGGCGTGGTTAAGGATATCTACAATCACGGTTTGTGGGAGGAGTTAACTCCCTGCATGTTCCGGTATGGATCCAAGGACCAGGTACGGCACATCCTCGTGAAGGCGCCGACGGCAAAGCTCAAGGATATCAACAAATTCATGGAGGAAAAGTGGAAGGTGCTGTTTCCAAACCGCATCTACAATGGACGATACATGGATGGCGAAATTGTGGAGGCTAATACTGTCAACAACAACATTGTGATCATGTTCATTTTTCTGGGCTTTGTAGCCATGTTCCTATCTGCAACGGGGTTGTTCACGCTGGTTTCCCTTAACATCATCAAGAAATTGAAAGAGATTGGTGTCCGTAAGGTGCTGGGGGCCTCCATGGCCAACCTGACGCGCGTAATCAATGCGGAATTTGTCATCATTCTGGTGATCGCTTCGGTGCTGGGTGCCTTCGGCGGGTCCTGGATGTCAACGATGTTGATGAAAAGCATTTGGAAATATTACCTCGAGGCCACCCCGACTACATTGATTGTGTCGGCAGTGATTCTGTTTGTCATCTCGGCCCTTTCAATAGGGTACAAGGTTTATAGCACCACCCGGCTCAATCCGGCTAATGTGTTGCGGGATGAATAGCAGAATTTTTTTCCGCACCCTGTAACTTCTTAAAGGAATAAGGCGTCTAACGCTCGAATCCTAATCTAACCTGGAGTGTCTGTCTGCACTTGCCCTGAAGGGCAGGTTCGGCACTGCATTGACCAACCCTATTCATACCTGTATGCTAAGAAACTATTTCACCGTTGCCCTCAGGAATATCCTGAAGTACAAATTCTTTTCACTCATCAACATCACCGGCCTCGTGATTGGTATGGCTTGCTGCCTGTTGTTGTTTGTCTACGTGGTGGATGAGCTGAGTTATGACAAGTTCCACAAGGACTATGAGCAAATTTACCGGGTAGCGCTCCACGGCCGAATCGGCGGTCAGGAGGTGCTGACAAACAATTCGTGCATCCCCCTGGCAACGGCTATGCAGGCAGAAGTACCTGGGGTTGAACAGACATTGCGCATGAAGTGGGCAACGGTTGGCGCTGGTTATGCGGTTCGAAATGAGGATAAGATCTTCACAGAAGAAAAGATCCTGATTGCGGATTCAAATTTCTTCACCTTTTTCACTTTTAAGCTGATCCAGGGCGATCCGAAGACAGCACTCGACGAGCCCAATACAATCGTACTGACGGAGGCCCTTGCCCTGAAATATTTCGGTACAACCGATGCGTTGGGTAAAACACTTGTGGTGGGAAATGACCGCAAGGCGGTAAAAGTGACCGGCATTGCAGCCGAGGCTCCGTCTAATTCACATTTCCATTACCGGGCAATCATTTCCTTTGCCACCGTTGAGAAAGACTACTATGCGGGATGGGGTGGAAACTCTTGGCAGACGTATGTCAGGGTAACGCCCGGCACATCCATACCCGGTATGGTGGCCAAAATGGACGAACTGGTGGCCAAGAACATGGGAAAGGAGTTGGAAGAAGGAATGGGGATATCCTTTGCTGAGTTCAAAAGGCAAGGCGGGATCTACAGCTATTACCTGTATCCCATGGCGGAAACACATCTCTACTCGAACCTACCCGATGGCCTGGAGCCCAACAGCTCCATTACCAACGTCTACATTTTTAGCGGCGTGGGCTTGTTTATCCTGGTCATCGCCTGCATCAATTTTATGAACCTCTCTACCGCGCGCTCCGCCGGCCGCGCCAAGGAAGTCGGCTTGAGGAAGACACTGGGCTCTCAGCGAAGCCAAATGATCGGTCAATTTCTGTCCGAGTCATTCATTTACAGCGCGGTGGCCATCGTGGGAGCCGTTGGCTTGAGTTATGCCGTACTGCCTTATTTCAACACCCTGTCCGGGAAAGAGCTGACATTGGGGGTATTAATGAGTCCTCAGTTCCTTTTTGCCGTCATCGTACTGCTGGTTCTGGTTGGTCTTCTGGCTGGAAGTTATCCCGCTTTCTACATGACTTCCTTCAGCGCCGTTGAGGTGCTCAAAGGCAAGGTCAGGGCCGGAGTCAAAAGTAAAGGAATCCGGAGTTCGCTGGTGGTGTTTCAGTTCGCGGTGTCCACTTTCCTCATCATTGCCACGGTAATTGTCTTCCAGCAACTGGATTACATGCAGGCAAAGAACCTTGGCATGGACAAGCAAAACATAATCTCCGTTACTGGCGCCCGTCGACTGGGCACGAGTTCTAGTGTGTTCAAAACGCAGATTCTCGGTATCCCCGGAGTAAAGCTGGCCAGTTACACAAGCAACAGCTTTCCCGGGATTAACAATACGAACCTAGTGAGAGAAAAGAACAAAGAAGTTGACCATTTGTGCGGTACATACGAGGCGGACTGGGATCACCTGGCAACAATGAAGATGACATTGAAAGAGGGTAGATTCTTCAGCCGTGAAAACGGTGGCGACAGCCTTTCCGCGTTGATCAATGAGGCGGCAGCCAAAGAATTTGGCTTTGAAGATCCACTGAGTCATGAACTTACGGATTTCAGTGATAGCAAGCCCGTGCACATCAAAATCATTGGCGTAATCAAGGATTTCAATTTTGAGTCGGTCAAGGACAAAATACGTCCGTTGGTGATCCGCCTTTCACCGGAGTCGGGTCGGGAATTATCCGTACGATATGAAGGCGACCCGCGCCCGGTAATCGCAGCCATTGAAAAGCAGTGGAAGGAAATTGCCCCCGGCGAGCCGTTTGAATTTTCTTTCCTCGATCAGGAATATGACAACCTGTTTCGCGCGGAAATGCGGTTGCGTGACATTTTCACCGTTTTTTCTCTTCTGGCCATTGTGATCGCCAGCCTTGGACTCTTCGCGCTTGCCGCATTTACCACCGAACAGCGCACGAAGGAGATTGGAGTAAGAAAGGCGATGGGGGCTTCAGTTTTCAGCCTGACGTTCCTCATTTCCAAAGAATTCACGCGCCTGGTACTTATCGCTATTGTACCGGCCATTGCTGGCGGGTGGTATGTGGCTAACTGGTGGCTGAGTTCGTTCTCATACCGAATAACGCTCGGCCCCGGAGTCTTCATTTCGTGTGGTATTGCAGCCATTGTCATCGCCTGGCTGACTGTCTCCTATCAAGCTATTCGCGCTGCTTCTGTGGAACCTGTGAAGTCCTTGCGATACGAATAAGGATCCCGGGTGGCTTTCCACCTGACTGTCCCTTCCCGTGACAAGGTTGCCCCAGCCCCGAGAGGAGTTGGGCAACCTTGCCCTGCTCAAGTCTACGGCCAAAGCCAGCTCTCAATTATCCACAAAAGTGCTTTCAATGGACTGATAGACAGATAATTACCTGTGTTGACAGTTTGTTCACTTCTTGAAGACAGCCAAAAGGTGACTTCTGGGGGCATGATTGTAGATTTGACAAACGCCAATCGTTTATCGCATGGAAAATAAGCCAGAAAAGGAAAAGAGGAAAGACTCCAAGAAGGTCTCACGCAAGGCCCTCCGCAACCTGTTGAAAGACTCAGTACAGCAATCTATCGTATCGCTGGCCTTGCCAGAGCCCAATAGAAAGGTCAAGAAGATCATCAGTCGCACGGCAAAGAAAATGGCCAATGAATTCAGTCACCTTCTGAAGAAGGAGATGAAACGCAGCAAGCCAAAAAAAAGTAAACTTCAGCCTGAGAAAGTAGCTCAGGTTGCCTAGCAAGTTTAGTTAAGCGTCATAATTAGTTAAAGGTTATGAAGAGAGCTGGCAGTGATGCCAGCTTTCTTTTTTGTCAGCCACTCATCAAAAATGATCAGCTCACCGGGGGCGCACCTCTTTTTATGTCCCTCCGGGTTGGGTATCTTTCTCCTCAAACTAATCCATCTACCATGAGATCGATTCTGTATTTCCTTTTCTTCCTTGCTGCAAGTTCCGCGGTGTCCCAATCCGTTGACCCGAAGTCGTTCAGCCAACTCAACTTCCGGTTCATTGGTCCGGATGGCAATCGAGCGATAGCTGTGGTTGGTGAACCGGGCAACCCGAATGTGTCGTACATCGGCGCTGCCTCTGGCGGTATCTGGAAGACTGACGATATGGGCTATCACTGGCGCCCCGTATTTGATCAGACCGACGATTCGTCAATAGGGGCGCTGGCCATTGCACCTTCTAATCCAAAGCAGGTTTGGGCGGGGACAGGAGAAACATTCCTGATCCGCCCGGCACATGCGGTGGGAAACGGAATTTACAAGTCAAACAATGCGGGTAGAACGTGGAAAAAGATGGGGTTGGAGAGCACGTACCTCATCAGCCGGGTTATCGTCCACCCAACAGATACAAACATTGTTTATGTGGCGTCGCTGGGTCACGCGCACGGCCCACAGCAGGAGCGAGGCATTTATAAAACGATAAATGGAGGCAAAACATGGGAGCGGGTGTTCTTTGTAAATGAAAACACGGGAGCATCAGACCTTTCGATGGATCCCAAGAATCCCGACATTCTCTATGCGGCCATGTGGGAAGTGGAAATAATGACCTGGAATTTGAAAAGCGGAGGCGCTTCCAGCGGCATCTACCGGACACGAGATGGAGGAAAGACCTGGGAGCCGTTGCGCAATGGCCTTGAGAGCGGGCCGGCTCATCCCGTCGGGAAGACTTCAGTCGACGTGGCCTATACTAATCCCAACGTTGTGTATGCCCTTGTCGAGGACACTGAGCCCCGACTCTATCGATCGGAGAATGGTGGCGATTCGTGGAAATTGATGCAGAAGGACCACTCCATGGGCCAACGCGCCGGCTACTACACCCGACTTCGTGTTTCAACCAGGAATGAAAATGAAGTGTACACGATCTGCGTGGGAATAAAGAAGTCGGTAGACGGCGGAAAGACCTTTGTCAAAGACTTTAACCAATGGGCCCCCGGTGGCGATAACCATGACATGTGGTTTGATCCGAAGATGCCCGATCGTGTTATGTGTGCTCACGACGGGTGCGTCAACCTTTCTTTCAACGGAGGCAGAACGTGGTCGAATGTCAACCTGCCGATCGCACAGATGTATCACATTGCTGTGGATGACCGAGTGCCCTACTATGTTTATGGGAACAGGCAAGATGCCTGGTCTTATCGCGGACCCAGCCGCAGCCTGGAAGGTTGGGGAATACCACTCGGTCTTTGGCATGGGGTAGGCGGATGTGAGAGCGGTTTTGCACAGCCCGACCCGTTTGACAACAACATCGTTTGGTCGGGTTGCTATGACGGCGGACTGGATGTGTTTGATCTCACAACCCGGCACATGCGCGACGTCAGGGTTTGGCCTCAGACACAAATCGGCAATACGCCGGCAAACGCCAAGTATCGCTGGCACTGGAACTTCCCGATGGTGCTCTCCAGGCACACCCCCGGCAAGGTTTGGGTGGGTAGTCAGTTTGTTCATGAAACATCAACGCGTGGTCAGAACTGGCAGGTAATCAGCCCCGATCTGACCACCAACGACAAAACGCATCAGCAGAACTCTGGCGGTATGGCCAGCGACAACCTGATGACGTGGGATGGATGTACGTTGTATTCGATGGCAGAGTCGCCCGTGAAGCCCGGAATCCTGTGGGCAGGCAGCAACGATGGTGTCCTCAGTGTTACCCAGGATGGAGGTAAATCGTGGACCAACGTTGCGCCCAATATGCCCGGCCTGCCAAAATGGGCCACGATCCGCCATATTGATGCATCGTACTTTGACGCCGGTACCTGCTACGTCGCCGTCAATGCCATGCACAACGGCGACTTCGGGACGTATGCCTTCAAGACAACGGATTTTGGAAAGACATGGACCCGTCTTGCCATTGACCTGCCTCCTTCCAATTCAAATGTGATCCACCAGCTGATCGAGGATCCGGACAAAAGAGGCTTGCTGTGGTTGGGTACCGATAATGGCTTGTATTTTTCTCCCGATGACGGGAAGCAATGGATTCGGTTGAAGAACAACCTGCCTCCTGTGCCGATTTACGGGATCACGATTCAACGGAACTTCCGCGACCTGGTACTCGCCACGTACGGACGTGGGATCTATATCCTGGATGACGTAACGCCCATCCGCGAATTCACGGAGTCAGTTCAACAAAGCGATGCACACTTGTTTTCGGTGAGGCCGGCCTACCGGTTCCAGCAAAAGGACGCGATAAAGTCGGGAGGAAGCGCAGTGATGGGTCAGAACCCGCCTTTTGGAGCCGACATCAACTACTACCTGAAATCCAAATCAAAGGATAGCGTTCAGGTGTTGGTCCTGAATTCCAAAGGAGAGACCGTACAGACCATCAAGGGTCGGAATCGTCCTGGGATCAATCGTGTGTACTGGGATCTGCGACTGGAGGATTATGTGCTTCCCAAGTTTCGCACGAAGCCGCGTGGCAAGGACTGGGTAGAATTGGATACCGCGGGAACGAGACCCATGTTTATCTACGACCTCGATATTGGCCCCGGACTTACGGCACCCATGGTTCCTCCTGGCGAATATACCCTGGTGTTGAAAGCCCACGGCAGGGAATTCAGGAAAGTCGTTCAAGTCATGAAAGACCCTAACACGAAAGGAACCGAGGAGACTATTCAGAAGCAATTTGTGCAAGGGGTTAATCTCTTTAACTCCATTAACACGACACTTCGCTTAATTGATGAAATGGAACGCACAAGGGCCCGGTTATTAAAGATGGCGGTTGACAAAAAGATGTCTAAACAGGCGCTGGCGTTGGAGGATAAGATCTACCAGCTGGAATCCAAACTCACCGATGTTCATGCCACCGGGGCACGCATGGATATCTTCAGGAATCCGCCGCAGGTGTTGGAGCGATTCCTGGCAATGAGCAAAGAGGGCATCGTTTCCAGCGCTGACAGTCCACCGACAGACCAGCAAGTGGAAGTCTACACGATCACCAACCAGCAACTGCAGGAAGTGGAGAAAGCGTACACCTTATTAAAGCAAAATGCGGATTGGAAGAAGATGAAGATGAACTAGGTGCCCCGGCAACAAGGAGAAGATAAGATGCTCGTCTGAGAATGGCTGGCATTTCGTCCAGGCATCGACTGGCTAAGAAATGCGCCAGTGTTCAATTCTTGACCCGCTAGGGGCCACATCATGCTATTTGAAAATAGTCTCGATCTGCACGTCAGCCCCGCTATGGGCGACATGATGCTATCTTAGAACAGTCTCGATCTCCTTTTTCAGCCCCGTAGGGGCGACATTATGCCATCTTAGAACAGTCTCGATCTCCTTTTTCAGCCCCGCTAGGGGCGACGTGATGCTATCTTAGAACAGTCTCGATCTCCTTTTTCAGCCCCACCAGGGGTGACATTATACTATTCGAAAATAGTCTCGATTTGCACGTCAGCCCCGCTTGGGGCGACATGATGCTATCTTAGGACAGTCTTTCGATCTCCTTTTTCAGCCCCGCTAGGGGCGACATTATGCCATCTTAGAACAGTCTCGATCTCCTTTTATCAGCCCCGCTAGGGGCGACATTATGCCATCTTAGAACAGTCTCGATCTCCTTT
>JAYRNL010000178.1:0-5278 GCA_041912235.1 Cyclobacteriaceae bacterium | reverse complement strand
GTCGTTTTGTTCCAAAACAACTGTGTCGCCGGCAGCAGTAACCCGTCCAAGACTGTCGGTCTCAAAACCGTGGGTCTTTGCTTTTCGAACACCGCCTGCGTTGATGAATTGACTCACCCCAGAACTCATGGAAAAGTCTATGTGGAGCTGACCGGCTTTCCCACGTTTAGTAAAGATCTGGACAACCCCATTGGCCCCCTGCGCACCATATATGGTCGAAGCGGCTGCCCCTTGTATCACTTCGACCCGGTCGATATTGTTCGGATCCAACGCACTGAACTGGGTGGCGGCCATTTGCACGCCATCAACAAGAATCATGGGTTGAGTTCCGGTATTGACACTGTTCACCCCACGGAGCAAGATGCTCACTTCCGATCCGGGGGTACCATTTACGGAAGAAATCTGAGCCCCCGGTATTCTGCCAATAAGCGCCTGGTCAATGCTTGCCGTGGGTACGCTGGGGAGTTTGGCTGCCTTCACCCCTTCAATGGCGAAGGCGAGATCACGCTTTTCCACCGGAACACCAGTACCAGTCACTACAATCTCCTCCAATTGCCGGGTGTCGGCCCGCATTGAGACATCAACAACAGTTCTTTGTGCCACGGGGACTTCCTGGGTCTCCATGCCCACGAAGGAAAAAATGAGGACGGCTCCATTGTTGCCTGATATTGAATAATTACCCTGAACATCAGTGATTGTACCTTGATCCGTACCTTTCAGCATGACATTGACTCCGGGGATGGGCTTTCCATCTGATGCATCGGTAACCGTTCCGCTGATTCCGGTCTGTCCTAAGCAGACAAGAGGCAGGATCAATATCAGAAGTATGAATAAGCTTCTACTATGCTCCATAGCGAAGTGTGGTTGCATCCTCATGACCCGTCAACACCTGAAAATGGAACGCCTTCCGGATCAGGTCCGCTGAATTCCTCGCATCCATTTTCATCAATAGATTCTTGCGGTGGCTTTCCACCGTGTAGGAGCTCACCTGTAAGGTCTTAGCGATTTCAATCGAAGAGAGTCCCTGGCTAACGAGATCCAGGACTCGTTTTTCTTGTGCAGTGAGTGGCTTCATGGTGTTGCCGGTTATTTGTCTTCCGGTGGACCAAAAGTCCGATTAACCTCACCCCCTCAGCTATCCCCGATGTTTCATTCTCTAACAGAATTGATACATCTAGGAATTTACCACGCTTTGGCCGAATCACATTTGCAATCTTCGCAACACCGTGCTGGCCCTCTTGGATTACTGAAATCGATGGTCGACCTCATTCCCTGAGCCAATCAGCCGTTTCCCGAAAAAGCACGGTTCAGGCATAAAATCCCATCGTTTCCCCCCGATGAATCAATTTTATCAAAGGTTGAAACATCCGGGATAGTGCCGGGGCTCCTCCGGGACGACCTTTGACTCATCAAATCGCACAACCCATGGCTACCCCCGGATTCAACTTCGACGTCTTCATCAGCTACCGCCAAAACGACAACCGCGTGGCCAGTACCGGCGGGGAAGGCTGGGTCAGTGAATTCGTGAGCCACCTGACGACAGAACTGGAGTCGATGGTGAAAGGCGGCGTTTCCATCTATTTCGACAGCGACCCCAAGCATGGACTCCGTGAAACGGATCAGGTAAACGCTTCGCTTGATTCGCACCTTAAGTCAGTCATCTTCGTGCCCATACTTTCGCAAACCTATTGCGACACAGCGAGCTATGCCTGGACCCAGGAGTTCCTTCCGTTCCTCCGTCACACTTCCGAAGACTCGCTTGGATCCTCCATCAAGCTTCATACTGGGAACGTGGTGAGCCGGGTTTTGCCTGTATGCATTCACGAGTTGGACCCGGAAGATCTGAGCCTCGTGGAAAAACACCTCGACGGTAAGCTCCGGGCCATCCCCTTCATCTTCAAATCCGCCGGCGTCAATCGCCCCCTGCGTGCGCGCGAAGAAGATCCGATGAAGAACATCAACCGAACGATCTACCGCGATCAGGTCAACAAGTTAGCTACAGCGATCAAGGAAATCATCGAAACCGTCAGAAGGCCGGATCAACGGCAACCCGCACCGCCAAAGGAAACAAAGAAAAACGCCCTTCTCGATGGACTGCTTTCAGGATCAGCGGCAACTGTGAAGTCAATTGCCATTCTCCCCCTGGTCTTTAAATCCTCTCATCCGGAAGAAGAGTTTTTGTCGCAAGGATTTGCAGAAGACCTCTTCTCTTCGCTACGGCAAATCCGGGCCCTCCGGCTTTCCATTCATGGGCTAAGTTCACCGGTGAATGGACGGTCGGCGCCACCGGAACCAGGTTCTCCGGCGACCATGATTCTCACCGGCAGCATGACGGTCCAGGATGATGAACACATCGGCATCCAAGTCCGGCTTGTTCAATCCAAGACAGAAACAGCAGCCTGGCAAGGCGACTTTCAATGCACACGGGACGAGCTTTTTCAGCTTCGATCGAAAATCATCCTGGAGATCTGCGAAGCCCTGCATATCCCGTTAAAAGATCACGAAAGAAGAATGGTCCAGCAGCCCACGGTCACCAGCCCGCAAGCGCTTGAATTGTATTGGAAAGGAAGGTATCACTGGCGTCGCCGGGGCAATGATCTGCTCACCAGCCTGGATTGCTTCCAAAAAGCTGCGAACATCGACCCGAACTTCGCGCAGGCCTTCGCCGGAATTGCCAACGCGGCTGTTCTGCTCGGGTACTACGAATTGATTCCTTTTGACGAAGCCATGGCCAAATGTCGTGATGCGGCCATGGCGGCGCTGAACATCGATCCATCCGTGATTGAGGCCTACTACGCGCTCGCCTATGTGGCGCTTTGCTATGAATGGTCGTGGCCGGACGCAGAGCATAATTTCAACAAGGTCTTTGAAATCAATCCGGGCAGCCCGGCCGCCGCCAAGAAGTACAGACTCTGCCTTACCCAAATCCTATGCAACTTCGAAGAAGCGGAAAATGAATCGCCCGGAGCGGTGCCCTATTTTCTGCAGGCCTATGCGTTGCTCCATAAGGGGAAATTCGAAGAAGGGCTGCAGGTTGCCCAACTGGCCATGAAGAAAGATCCGAACTCATTCATGGCCCAACGCGCTGCGGGATTGTGTTACCTCGGCCTTGGTTATGAGAAGGAAGCCATTGACACACTCAACAACGCTGCCCAGCTTTCAAACCGCCACCCGCTTGTATTGTTCGATCTCATAGGCGCTTATGCGGCATTAGCCCACAACGAAGGTGCCGAGGAAATCATGGAAGAGGCCATGGCCAATACCAATGCACTGCCCGCCAGAATAAACGACTATTATTTCCAGCCCGCGTAAAAGCAGACCGGGACTGGCGCCAGGTCAGAACTTCTTTCCAGGGAAAATGCCGACCTCTCCCAATTCTTCCTCTATGCGAAGCAACTGGTTGTACTTCGCCATCCGGTCTGACCGGGAAGCAGAACCTGTCTTGATCTGACCCGTATTCAACGCCACGGCCAGGTCAGCGATGGTGCTGTCTTCGGTTTCGCCCGAGCGGTGCGACATGATGCTCTTGTAGGAATTCTTCCTGGCGAGATTTACGGCGTCGATGGTTTCCGTCAAGGAACCAATCTGGTTCACCTTAATGAGGATCGCATTGGCGATACCTTTGTCAATCCCTTCCTGGAGAATCTTCACGTTGGTCACAAACAAGTCGTCACCCACCAACTGGATCTTCTTGCCCAATTTGTCGGTCAACGTTTTCCACCCGGCCCAATCGTCTTCCGCCATTCCATCCTCGATTGAAATGATCGGGTATTTGGTCGCCCACTTCGTCCAGTATTCGGCCATCTCTTGGGGCTTCAGTTTTTTGCCGCTCGATTTCTTGAAATGGTAAAGTTTTGTTTTGGAATCGTAGAATTCAGAAGCCGCAGGGTCCAGGGCAATGGCAATATCTTTTCCCGGCTTATACCCGGCTTGCTCTATCGCCTTCAAAACCACCTCGATCGCCTCTTCGTTGGACTTCAGGTTGGGAGCGAATCCACCTTCATCGCCCACGTTGGTCGACATCCCCTTGTCGTGAAGAACCTTCTTCAGCGTATGGAATACGGTAGCGCCCATGTGGAGCGCTTCCGAAAACGTGCTGGCGCCAATCGGCATGACCATGAACTCCTGGAAGTCAATGGAGTTGTCGGCGTGACTGCCGCCGTTGAGAATGTTCATCATGGGAACAGGGAGTGTATTGGCGTTCACGCCGCCCAGGTAACGGTATAAGGGCTGTCCGGCTTCTACGGCCGCTGCGCGTGCGACGGCCAGCGAAGTTCCGAGAATCGCGTTGGCTCCCAGTTTGCCTTTGTTCGGGGTACCATCGAGCTGGCACATGATCTTGTCGATGAACGATTGTTCAAAGACAGAAATTCCAATTACTTCTTCAGCAATCTTTTCATTCACATTGGCAACGGCTTTCAGCACGCCTTTGCCCAGGTATCGCTTCTTGTCACCGTCGCGGAGCTCAATGGCTTCGCGCGAACCGGTGGAAGCTCCCGAGGGAACGGCTGCGCGTCCCAGCACACCGGATTCGGTAACTACATCAACTTCAATGGTAGGATTGCCCCGGCTATCCAAAATCTGACGGGCATGGATGCTTTCAATGTAACTCATGATGAAATGTTTTAAGCGCTATAAAGATATTCGGTGTAGACCATTAATATGGCTGACATTTATCACCTCCGCTTAGCGGCCAGACGGGGAAGCGGATCCGCCCACTTCTATCCCCTGGCTTTCCCGTACCATGGCCACAAACTGATCAAACAGGTAGCGGGAGTCGTGAGGACCGGGTGAAGCCTCCGGATGGTATTGCACGGAAAACGCCCGTTTGCTCTTCAGTCGGATACCCATGATCGTATTGTCATTGAGGTGCAGGTGCGTCACTTCAACATCCGGGTTCTTGCCCACGTCCTTGTCACTGACAGCAAATCCATGATTTTGAGACGTCATCTCGCCGAGCCCCGTGATCAGGTTCTTCACCGGGTGATTTAAACCACGGTGCCCGTGATGCATTTTGTACGTCGAGAGACCGCACGCCAACGCCAGCAATTGGTTTCCGAGGCAAATGCCGAATAAGGGTTTGTCGGCTTCGAGTATCTCGCGTACCGTCTTGATTGCATAATCCATCACGGAAGGGTCGCCCGGGCCGTTGGAGATAAAATATCCATCCGGGTTCCACTGATCCATGATGGCAAAACTTGTCTTGGCAGGGTAAACCTGGATAAAGCATCCCCGCTTTGCCAGGTTGGTGAGAATGCTTTTCTTGATACCCACATCC
>JAYRNL010000177.1:0-4319 GCA_041912235.1 Cyclobacteriaceae bacterium | reverse complement strand
TACGGAACCGTAGGGGGTTACGAAGTCAGCACCCGCTCCGAAGATCTTGCGGCCTTTCACCTTGGGGCGGGAATACTCCACTTTTACCTCAGTAAGACCGACGACTGTAGTCACCGTGGCTGCGGGGCTGGGGGCCGGGGTAACTACCTGTGCCTGAGCGGCAAGGCTTACAGCGACAAACAGCAGGATCAAAACTCTTTTCATAAATGTTATTTTTGATGGTTTAAGTAAGATTTCCGGCATACCGGATATTAGGAGGCCAAAAATAGGAGAGTTTTGACAACAGAAAAAGCTAAATAGCGGCCGTGGTGATGGTACTTCCTGAGGATTTCTATCAACGAAGCAGCGTAACGCAGATCGCCAGGGACCTGATTGGCAAGGTTCTGCTCACACGGATGGAAGGAAAAGTCACGGGTGGACTGATTGTTGAAACTGAAGCTTACTCGTGGAAGGAGCGGGGATGTCACGCCTATAACAACCGCAAGACGCAGCGCAATGAGGTCATGTTCGGCGAAGGAGGTCACGCCTATGTTTACCTCTGCTACGGGATGCATAACCTGTTCAACGTCGTAACCAACCACGCTGGCAAGGCCGATGCCGTGCTCATCCGGGCCCTGGAGCCGACAGAGGGCTTGCACCTCATGCAGCGAAGGACGGGTGCCGCATCGCCAACGCGTATTACCTCCGGCCCGGGAAAGCTCACCCAGGCCTTGGGCATCGATCGGGCCCATAACGGCGTGCACCTGCGTTCAAAACAGGTTTGGCTTGAAGACGCAGGCGTGAAAATTGCAAGAAAGGACATAACAACAGGCCCTCGCATCGGCATAGATTATGCAGGAGAGGATGCAAAGCTGGCCTGGCGGTTCACCTTAACAGACAACGAGTGGATTTCAAAATGAGCACACGGATTTGGCATGGGGCGCGCAGGCTGTCATGGGGTCTCCTGGCGAGCCTGCTGATCACCACAGCATCTTACGCACAGAAAGCGTTTACCCAGCAGGCGCTGAACGACCCCAACTCACCCTACGATGAGCAGTCGCCGATGATAACCCCCGACGGGAAGGTGCTCTATTTCACCATCGCCGGGCATCCCGACAATATTGGCGGCAAGAAAGACCTGGGCGACATTTGGTACTCGGTGTGGGTGGGCGATCGATGGGGTCCCGCCATCCATGGAGGAAAAGTCATCAACGATGAGGGGTATGATGCCGTGATCGGGTTCTCGCACAACGGCGATCGGATTTTCATTTCCAACCATTACAATTCATCCACCCAGGGGTTCTCACTGGCCCACAAAACGGCGGATGGCTGGTCAACACCCGAGTACATTCGTATCCCGTACTTTCGTAACCGGTCACCCTATACCTTTGGATTCTTTTCCACCACCGCGGAAGCGCTGCTTTTTTCCGGTGAAAATTTTGGTGAAACGACGGGAGCAGAAGATATCTACGTCTCGTTGCTGACTAACGGCCAATGGTCGGAGCCTAAAAACCTGGGACCCACCATCAATACGTTCCAGCAGGAGTGGGCCCCGAGCCTGAGCGCCGACGGCAAGATCCTATACTTCTCGTCCAACGGCCGGAAGGGATATGGAAGCTTCGATGTGTATTATTCCGAACGCCTAGACGACTCATGGACCAATTGGTCGACGCCGGTGAATATGGGCGCCAATGTAAACAGCGAAGGCCGCGAGCTGCACTATCGCACCGTGCCGGGCGCCAAGCTGGCCCTGTTTACGTCCACGCAGAACAGTGACGGTTATGGAGACATCAAGGTCTACACGCCACCGCCCGATCTTCAAGACTCCATCATTGCGCAACGGCCAGACACCGTGGTGAAGATGATGGAGATCGTTCGCGATAAACCCATTGCCGGCAATGAAAAGCTATTCCATGTCTTTGGAAAGGTGACAGACCTGAAGACCGGGAAAGCGCTGAAGGCAACCGTGGAGTTCCACAGCGACAGCACCTATTCCGCTTCATCAGACCGCAACGGCCGCTTCGACATCTATTTCCCTTCGGTCAATGCCTATACCGTCCGCGTGGAAGCCCCGGGCTATATCGGAAACTTTGAGAAGCTGGATGTGCGCACCTACGAATTGAACTCCCTGGAGATGAGCTTTAAGCTTCAGCCGATCGAGGTGGGGGCGACGGTAAACCTGAAGAGCGTCTTGTTCCAGCAGAGCACGCCAAACCTGCTGCCTGAATCCAATGATGAATTGGATGAGGTGGTGGAATTTCTAAAGATCAACCCCAAGGTGGAGATTGAGCTGGCCGGGCATACCGACAACCGCGGCGATCCCAAGCATAACCTGAATCTTTCCCAAAAACGCGTCGACGTGGTCAAAGCCTACCTGGTATCCAAGGGCATCAGCGGTCGCCGCATTGACGGAAAGGGCTATGGTGGAACCAGGCCGATTGCCGACAATAAGACCGAAGCGACGCGCAGATTGAACCGCAGGGTGGAGTTTACGATTGTCAAAGATTGACCAGGGACCAGGATTCACAAATTCAGCAATAGACTTTTCGTGTTCCACCGAGCAACTTTGAACTCTGAACCTTGAACCTTGAACTAACTAACGAGAACAGTTAATGATAAAAGCTATTAAATCCATCTCCCGAACCGTAGTTCTCCTCTTGTTGTTGTGCACCCTCGCTCATGGGCAGGAAATTGTTCAGAAGTCGTTGAAGCTGGAGGGCAAAAGTATCAGCTACATTGTTATTCAGCCCACCAGCGACGTGTCAGGCATTCTGTTGCTTTTTCCGGGAAAAGGGGAGAGTCCAAAGGGAGTCGTTAAGAAGACCTCGCTTCCGGAGAAATTGGCCGGCAAGGGATACGTGACCATCGTTCCTAACCTGAAGTACGCCTTATTTGCCGACGACTTATACAGAAAGCAGCTTTCGGAAATCCTCCGGGTGGAGACCGAAAACCGTTCTGTACCGGGCGTAGTGATTGGGGGCTTCTCGGCAGGCGGCGCGGTGGCGCTGAGTTATGCCGAGTACCTGGTCGCCCAGGGCGGCGGCATGACCGTCAAAAGCGTCTTCGTGATTGATCCTCCCATCGACTTGCAGCGACTCTATGCGTCATCCCGAAAGCTGAGGCGATACAACTGCACCGCGGTGCAGGCCGAAGGACAATACGCCATCGACTACCTCGACCGGGCCCTGGGCGGGTCACCGGACGACCAATACAGTAACTACCTCATGTTTTCCCCTTACCTGGCCAATGAACAGGACGGTGGCAATGCGCGGTGGCTGAAGCAGGTGCCGATCCGCCTGTATACGGAGCCGGATATTGATTTCGTAAAAGAGCGGCTCTGCGCAGAATATGAGTTGCAAGATCTGAATGCCGGCGACCTGGAAAACCTGAACAAGCTGCTCAGGAGGATGGGCAACGACCGCTGTGAGTTGATCGTAACCAAAGAGCGCGGTTATCATTCATGGAACATCGCCGAGCCTGAAGAATTGGCGAGTTGGATTGTCAGGTGATGAACCGTGAACCGTGAACCGTAAACTGTGAACCGTGGCCACTGATTACTGATTTACCGATCACCGATTACTGATTACCGATTACTGATTACCGATCACCGATCACCGATTACTGATTACCGATCACCGATTACCGAATACCGATCACTGATTTACCACCCCATGTTCCGCTCCATTCTTTCCGTCACCGTCCGGCACTTCCTGCGCAACCTATATTTTTCCAGCATCACGCTGGGGAGTTTGGTGATTGGGGTTTCGGTGGTGATCCTGTTCGGCTTATGGGACCGGTACGAACTGGGATACAACCGGCAGTTACCCGATGCAGAGAGGGTGTTCGCTGTGATGAACAATGAACTTTATGAAGGCAATTGGGAAACGCGGGAAGAGTATTACACACCGATAGACGACTACCTCACCCGCAGCGTCCCGGAGGTGGAGTATATGACGCGGATCGACAACACGAAGCAACAGTTGAAGTCCGCACATGGCGTTGCGTTGCGTAAGGTTGGAATCTATGCGGACACAACCTTCTTCAACGTGTTTGGCACCACGTCGGTGGAGGGTAACATGGCCCAGCCATTTGCCAACAATCGATCCATCGCCATTTCGGAAAAGGTGGCCGCCCAACTGTTTAAGAATGCCAGCGCACTGGGTCAATATGTTTCTCTCGACGGAAAGCGGGAATACCAGGTTTCACTGGTGTTTAAGCCGTTTCCCCAGGACTGCGACTTGAGTTACGTTCACTTCGTGCTGCCGTTCCATGCCATCCCACGCCAGCCGGATGAGAGTATCAACTATTATGTAAAACTGCATGAAGGAGTCGCCAAAGAG
>JAYRNL010000176.1:0-10028 GCA_041912235.1 Cyclobacteriaceae bacterium | reverse complement strand
CCGGTTGAGCCGATAGTCATTGAGAAGAATGAGCGGGTACGCGAGGCTCTCGCCAGGGTCAACGATGGCAGCTCGCGATTCAAGGGCATGTCGCCGTCGGCCCTGAATACGTACATCGACTGCTCACTGCAGTTCTATTTCAAGCACGTGGCCAAGCTACGTGAACCCAACGAGATCGAAGAATACGTCGACGCCAGGCTGTTTGGGAACCTGCTGCATGATGTAATGGAGAAGTTCTACCGGAAGGTCCAGGAGCGGAAGAAGAGCGCGCTCATCCAATCCACCGACTTCGATCATTATCAACAAACTGTTAAACAGCTCATCGATGAGGCCTTTGTGAAGCATTATGGACTCGACCCCGGGCGCAAGGTTTCCTACGAAGGGCAGATGCTGGTGGTGCGCGAAGTGATCCGCACATTTGCGGAGAAGGTATTGGAACACGATAAAGCCTACACACCGTTTACCATTGAAGGGTTGGAACGGGGCGAGCTCCTGTATTATGTTCCCATCGCCCATGCGCCGGGCAGGGCGGTGATCAGCGGAAAGATCGACCGCCTGGATCGCAAAGAAAACACCGTGCGGATCCTGGACTACAAGACCGGAAGGGGCGACCTGGATTTCCCCAGCATCGAATCTCTCTTTGATGGAAGCAGCAAACGCAACCGGGCAGCTTTCCAAACCCTCATCTATACGTTGCTCTACAAGGCCAATAATCCTGCAACGAATGTGATGATGGTGCCCGGACTGGTCAGCCGCCAGAATCTTTTTGGCAACGAGTTCCGGCCGAACCTGCGACTCGACAAGGAAGAGGTGACCGATGCCAGCGGATTGTTACCGGATTTTGAAGCCCGTCTGAAGGGGTTGTTGGAAGAAATTTTCGATCCGACCAGGCCCTTTGTGCAGACAGAAAACACAGAACATTGTAAGTTGTGTCCTTTCGCAAGCATCTGCTATCGCTAACCCTCGATTTATGAAAAGAAGAGATTTCATTCGCAGGTCTACGCAGGCCCTGGTGCCGCTCATGGCCGCACCGTACCTCAACTTTGGCCGCATGCTGTTTCCTGACGGCGCGGAGTACTCGATTCGCGCCATCGACCTCGTGCGCGAAAGTGTCGTGGTGGATATGCTCAACCAGTTCGCGTGGAACCAGTTCAGTGACCCGCCCGTGCTTCAACAGTGGCTGAAGGATCCGGCATCCTTCAGACAGGAGGACGCGCTCACCTTCAAGACGTCGGGCATTGATGTTTTCTGCCTTGGTCACGCGAAACAGACCAAGGCGGAGTCATTGGAGTACTTCACGCAATGGAATCGCTTTCTGGCCCACAATGCACAATGGCTTAAACGCGTCGACACCGTATCCGACATGGAGTACGCCAACCTGTCCGGCCGCACCGGCGTCATGCTAACCTACCAGGACTCGAAACACTTCGATACCGTTGATGATGTAAACCTGTTCCATGGATTGGGTCAGCGTCTTTCCCAGCTCACCTACAACTACGCCAACCGCATTGGCAGCGGCGGCTTCGACAACGAAGACAAGGGCCTCACCGGGTTTGGCCTGGAGGTGCTCAAGCGTATGAATGAAGTGGGTATGGCGGTGGATGTATCGCACTGCAGCGATAAGACCACGCTTGATGCGATCGAGGCCTCTTCGAAGCCAGTCATCATTACCCATGCCAATTGCAGGGCGTTGAATCCGGGCCACCCGCGCGCCAAGACAGATGAAATGCTCAGGAAGCTGGCAGCCAAAGGCGGCATCATGGGCATCGCGGAAATACGTTTCATGGTCAAAGGGGAGGAACCCGTCACGGTGGAGGATTTTCTTAACCACTACGATTACGTAATCAAGCTGGTTGGCCCGGAGTTCGTCGGCATCGGCACCGACTTCGACCTGGAGACGGAAGACAAACCATCCTACCTGGAAGGCCGGAAGAAGATGTTTGCCGACATCAACGGCGAGCGCGCCAAAAAGTACCGCATGCACACCAACGACCAGTACCTCGTCGGTGTGGAAGGTATCGACCATCCGAAGCGAACATACGATATCGTCGAGGGCTTTATCCGGCGGGGATACACTGATGAGACGATCCGGATGATATTGGGAAAGAATTTTCTCCGGGCCTCCCGGGCGATTTTTGCGAGTTAGATTCCTCTGGTCGTAAACCGAAATACAGAAGGTGGAGGTCGGAATGGACAAGTGAGGAACCCTCACCTTTAGACTTTGCATTTTGATTTTTGCATTTTGCGTTAACACCTGAATCTTACCTACGCCGGTACAAAGCAACTGATTGGTCTTAGCCACGGGTCATGAGTCGCTTCCTCATGTCTCTATTGAGTTATCTATTTGTACCTCTCCACTCATCGTTGATTACGTTCAGTTGCCGCCCATGAGCGCGAGTTGTCGGTGTGTAGCAGGCAATGGTTTCAGGTCTTCCGAAATTTGGAAAAACCTAAGAGGTATGAAAAGCGAAGGAGTGAAGGTTCTGTACTCGGATGGCAGCGCAGTGACGGTCACCGAGTCGATGATCCAGGTGAAGAAGACTGACTATCGCCTGGAGGGGATTACGAAATACGGGCTCGCCATTCTGCAACCGGTACGCGTGCCTTGGGTTATTGTTATCGTTCTCGGACTGGGAGTGAGTGTAGCGGGCGTGATGAAGGTCGTGCCACAGGGGTGGTTTGTGGAGGGGTACCTTGACGATGTGCTGATCACAGGCAACCTGCTGGCGATCCTTCTGGGAATGGTATTGGTGCTGACAGGCATTGGCGTACTGCTATCCCTCAGTGAGCGTTATGCGGTGAGCATTACCACGGCGGAAGGGGAGCAGAACGTGGTGGTGAGCAAGCGCAAGGAGTACGTGACGTGCATTGTCAATGCGCTGAACAGCGCGTTCTTTTCGAGGATCAAATCTCAGGGAGACAAGCGGGTGAGGGAGTACACCGTCTCAGGAAGGTAGTTGACGGGTTGGCTATTGGCTGCTGACCGGACCGGGTGGTTGTTCAGTTCCGTGCACCGCTTTGTACGGTTTTGTTAACAAGGCCGGGCATGCATTGTGGAAAGAGGGCTTCAATGACCTCCCGGCACGACAGGCAACGGCCAATAGCCAACCGTCTGCCGTGGCAGGATAGTTGCTCATAGAAAGTCCATGAGAATCCTCCTCTGGTTCATCCTGCTCGTCCTCTGCTGGCCTTTGGCTATAGCGTTACTGTTCTTATTCCCAATTCTCTGGCTCCTGCTGCTGCCGTTCCGGTTGGTGGGCATCGCGGTGGAAGGGGTATTCCAGTTCATTGCTGCTATCTTCATGCTGCCTGCACGTATTCTGGGGCGGTAGTGCCTGCGACAAAATCACTCCTGAATTCTTGCCACTTGCATCGTTAGCGAGTATTGTAGCAGAACTATTCCGGGAGACCAGGGCTTCCAAGACATCTTGAGACAAGGTAACTCCCGGAATTCCAACATCAAGGGTACCTTTGCACCATGAACCTTGATGCATTCCGTAAACGGGCGGCCGACAAAAAAGCTGAGAACAGAAAGTTCCTGCTGGGCCTCAAGAGCAAAGATGCACGCAAGGTGGATGGCGCCTTCCATCGCGTTCATGAAGAGGTCTTCGAGGAAATCGACTGCCTTACCTGTGCCAACTGTTGCAAGACCACAAGCCCAATCTTTTATCAAACGGACATCGAACGTGCTGCAAAGGCGCTGAGAATAAGGCCGGGGGAATTCATCGAAAGGTTCCTGCGCATCGATGAGGACAAGGACTATGTGCTGAAGTCGGCGCCTTGCCCGTTCCTTGACGCCGAAAATTACTGCAAAATTTACACCGACCGCCCGAAGGCCTGCCGCGAATACCCGCACACGGACCGGAAGAAAATGGTGCAGATCATGGAGTTGACGGCGAAGAATACCCAGGTTTGCCCCGCCGTTTTTGAAATGGTGGAGCGATTGAAAAAAATAAACCTGTGAACAGGATGCCCCATTCACAGGTTTATGATGATTCCGATGCCTGCGCTTTAGGCCACCTGGGCCTTCAACTTGCCAGCCAGCACCGATTTCGGAACAGCGCCAATCTGCTTGTCTACAATCTGACCGTTCTTGAAAACGAGGAGGGTGGGGATGGAACGAACACCGAAGCGGGCTGTCACCTGCGGGTTTTCGTCCACGTTCAGTTTGGCCACTACGGCCTTGCCTTCATATTCGCCTGCCAATTCCTCGACAGCGGGACCAATCATCTTGCAAGGCCCACACCATTCGGCCCAGAAATCGACCAATACTGGTTTATCGGATTTGATAGTCGCGTCAAACGTCGCGTCGGTTAGTGTAACTGCTTTTGCCATGAGAATGTGGAAATAGTAAGGTTTTAGAATGTTTTCAGCTTGAGAACGCAAATATAGGAGGAAATAGTTCCGGGTTACAGGTCAAAATCCTAGGGTGGCAATTTCCAGGAACGCAGCCTGCCGCAAAGGCGATAAGACGCAGGGAATACAGGGCTAATAGACCACCCTCACGTCCACCATGGGCAGCTTCTTCATTCGCCTCACCAGGTCGTTTACCGGCTTCACCCGGAATTTTCGCGACAGCAGGTCGACGCTCAGGTTCTCGCGGTCGTCACGGAGGTTGAGGTAAAGCGGCGTGCCTCCATTGTATTCGTTGAAGAGTGCCTCCATCTGCTTCACCAGTTCGGCATTCAGGGCCTCCGTGGGCACGCGAACTTCCAGGCCTTTGGCCCGCTTTACACCGATTTCATTCAGCAGGTCCATTGTACGGATCTTGAATTCCAGGTTTTGCTCGCCCCACGTCCGGCGCACCACCGCGCCCTCGACGAACAGGAACAGGCCGGGCATGAGAAACGACTTGAACTTGAGGTAGTCCTCGCTCCATAACACAAACTCAAACTTGCCGCTGTAATCTTCCAGCACCAGCCGTCCAAATGGCTTCCCGGTCTTGGTCATTTTGTGCTCTACGGTGGCCACGATGCCTCCCAACTTCAATTCCTTGTTCTCCAACGGTGCCAAATCGTTCAGTGCTGAAATGGGAGCTGTGCAGAAGGTGTCCATCTCAAACCGGAAGTTGTCGAGCGGGTGACCGGAGATGTACACGCCCACCACTTCTTTTTCGAAATGGAGCTTCTCAATCTCGCTGAAGGGCTCCACCGGTTCCACCTTCGGCTTTGGAACTTCAGCGCCTGCAGGTCCGCCGAACAAACTCACCTGCGAACTCAGGGTCTCCTGCTGCAACTTGGCGGCAAAGCGCGTGGCCTTCTCCGTCAGATTGATGTCGCCGTCTTTGGCGTACACATATTGACGGCGGTGATACTCGGAGAAGCAATCAAACGCCCCCGAGAGCGCCAGGCACTCGAATGTCTTCTTGTTTACCGCCCGCTGGCTGAGCCGGGTAGCGAAATCGAAAATGTCTTTATACGGACCGTGCGCGTCGCGCTCTTCGATGATTGACGCCACCGCCGCGTCCCCCGCCCCTTTGATGGCGCCCAAACCGAACCGGATGGCGCCGTCCTGGTTCACTTCGAAATAAACACCAGATTCATTTACATGCGGCCCTAATACTTCAAGGCCCATCTTGCGGCACTCTTCGGTGAAGAAGGTCACGTTCTCCAGGTTGCTCTGCGAGTGGGTCAGCACGGCCGCCATGTATTCGGCCGGGTAGTTGGCTTTCAGGTAGGCCGTGTGATAGGCGACAAGGGAATAACAGGTGGAGTGCGACTTGTTGAAGGCGTACTGGGCGAAGGCCTCCCAGTCTTTCCAGATCTTGTCGGCGATCCGTTCGTCGTGACCGTTCTTTTTGCAGCCGGCGATGAACTTGTCCTTCATCTTGTCCAGGACCTCCTTTTGTTTCTTACCCATCGCTTTGCGGAGCACGTCCGCATCGCCCTTGGAGAAGTTGGCCAGCTTCTGCGACAAGAGCATCACCTGCTCCTGGTACACCGTAATGCCATAGGTATCCTTCAGGTATTCCTCCATCTCCGGCAGGTCGTACCGGATCGGCTCGCGACCGTTCTTGCGGGCGATGAAGTTGGGGATGTATTCCATGGGCCCGGGACGGTACAGAGCGTTCATGGCAATGAGGTCTTCAAACTTGTCTGGCTTGAGGGCGCGGAGGTAGGTTTGCATGCCCTCGCTTTCAAACTGAAAGGTACCCGTCACTTCACCCCGTTGGTAGAGCTGGTACGTTTTGACATCATCCAGCGGGATCTTATCGATGTCGATGTCGATGCCGTGGCGTCGCTTGATGTTCCTGAGAGCCGTCTTGATTATTGTCAATGTCGTCAAGCCGAGGAAGTCCATCTTGAGCATCCCGGCGCTTTCCACGACGCTGTTGTCAAATTGGGTGACCAGCATCGCCGAGTCCTTTGCCGTCGACACGGGGATCAGTTTGGTCATGTCGTCCGGGGTGATGATCACTCCGCAGGCGTGGGTGCCTGTATTGCGAAGGGAGCCTTCAATCACAATGGCTTGCTTCAGCACTTCGGCGCGCCGGTCGCTGCCCTTACGGATTTCGTCCAGTTCCCGAACCTCCTCGAAGGCTTTTTGCAACGTGGTGCCTGGCCGTTCCGGCACCAGCTTGGCCAGGTTGTTGGCTTCAAGCAGGGGCAGCTCCATCACCCGGGCACAGTCGCGTATGGATGACTTGGCGGCCATGGTACCATAGGTGATGATTTGAGCCACCTGGTTGGCGCCGTATTTGTCGATCACATAATTCAACACCTTGTCGCGGCCTTCGTCGTCAAAGTCGATGTCAATATCGGGCAGCGAAACGCGGTCAGGGTTCAGAAAGCGCTCGAACAGCAGGTCGTAGGCGATGGGATCGACGTTGGTGATCCCGATGCAATAGGCTACAGCTGAACCTGCCGCAGAACCGCGGCCCGGTCCTACACTCACGCCCATCTCCCGGGCTTTGGAGGTGAAGTCCTGCACGATGAGGAAGTACCCCGGGTATCCGGTCTTCTTTATGGTCTCCAGCTCAAACTCAATTCGTTCCTTGATTTCAGGCGTGACCTCGGGATAGCGGCGCTTGGCGCCTTCGAACGTGAGGTGCCGGAGGTAATCATCTTCCGACTTGAACCCCTTCGGAATGTCAAACTTGGGCAGCATTACTTTGCGTTCCAGCTTGTACACTTCCACCTTGTCAATTATTTCCGATAGGGTGTCGATGGCTTCCGGCAGATCGCGAAACAGGGCTTTCATTTGTTCCTGCGATTTGAAGTAGTACTCGCTGTTGGGCAGGCCGTATCGCTTTCCGCGACCTTCACCGATGGGCGTTGATTGAAACTCGCCTTCCTTGATGCACAAAAGCACGTCGTGCGCGTTGGCCTGGTCTTTTTCGAGGTAGTACACCTCGTTGGCGGCGAAGTACTTCACGTTGTATTTCTTGCAGAACTTCAGGAGCACCTGGTTGACGTGATCCTCTTCAGGAATGCCGTGCCGGTTCAATTCGACATAGAAGTCCTTACCGAATGTCTTGTGATACCAGGCAAATGCTTCTTCTGCCTGGCGTTCGCCCACGTGCAGGATAAGGTGGTTCACTTCGGAGGGTAATCCACCCGTGGTGGCGATCAGACCCTTCTTGTACTGTTCGATCAAGGCCTTATCGATCCGGGGATAGATACCGTACAACCCCTCCGTGAAGCCCAGCGAACTGAGTTTGGCCAGGTTGTGGTAGCCTTCTTCATTCTTGGCGATCAGCACCTGTTGGTAGCGCTTGTCGGGATTGTCTTTGGTGAACTTGGTCTTCTTTCGTTCATCGGCCACAAAGAATTCGCAGCCGACGATGGCTTTGATTCCTTCCTTATTGGCGGTGGTTACGAACTTGAAGGCGCCAAACAGGTTGCCGAGGTCTGTCATCCCTACTGCCGTCATTCCCTCGGCTTTTGCCTTGGTAATTATTTCATCAACGTCGGCGGTGGCCTGAAGTACCGAATACTGGGAATGGACATGAAGGTGACAGAACGGTTTGTCGGTAAGATCAATCGCTTCCCCGTCATCGATGGTTGTCTTCTTCTTCCGGACGCGCTTGCTTTGATTGCCGGCCTCCAGGTTGGGTTCCTCGTAGGAAATCTCGGCAACGGGTGTGCTGTCAAAAGGAGAGACGACTTTTTGTTTGATCAGTCCGAAGAAGGAGCGTGCCGTTGCGGCCACGTCATAGGATGCGTCGTGGGCGTCGTCGAAATCTTTTCCGAAGAGCTTTTGATGAAGTTCACTCAGCCGCGGCATCTTGAGTTTGCCTCCGGGGCCGCCAGAAAGTTGGCAGAACTCTACGGAAACCACCCCGGTGTCCAGTTTCTTCGCTTCCAGCAGGGGATCGGGCTTCAACCCCAGCCGGATGAATTCCGCGCCAAGGATGTTGACGTCAAATTCGATGTTGTGCCCGATCAGAACCGCTGTCCTTTCGAGATCTTCATTGAACTTCCCGATGACTTCCTTGAGCGGTTTCCCCTCCTCGAGGGCGCGTTGGGTTGAAATACCGTGTACTTGTTCGGCTTTGAAAGGAATGTCAAAGCCATCGGGACGTACCAGGTAGTTGTGCTGGGAAATAAGCTTGCCTTTGTTGTCGTGGAGTTCCCAGGCAATTTGAACCACGCGTGGCCAGTTGTCGAGGTCGGTGAGCGGGGCAGTCTTGTTGTGCGGAACCCCCGTGGTTTCCGTGTCAAAAATGAGATACATGGATCGTAGTGGTGGGTAAAAATAACCCCGGTAGTCACCAACGCAAAACAATTTCCTGCCGGTATTCAGGACATTGTGCTGGTTTGTTTGTTAAACCCTGTGAGAGTATTTTTGGTTCGCTTGAAAAACCCCAATCCGCCCTTATGAAGTGGTTCATTGAAATGTTCTCCAGCACGCTGGGGAGAAAATTGACCATGGCCCTGACCGGCTTGTTCCTCATCACGTTCCTGCTGGTCCACCTCATCGGCAACCTCCAGCTCCTGAAGAACGATGGGGGCCATTCGTTCAACGTCTACGCCGAATTCATGAGCACCAACCCCCTTATCCAGACTGTTTCCAAAGTAAATTTCTTTCTCATTTTCGCCCACATCGCGGTGTCGGCGATGCTCACGATCAAGAACCGCAAGGCGAGGGGCTCAGAGGGATATGCGGTGAGCAACTCCAGTTCCTCGATCTGGTCGTCGCGCAACATGGGCATCCTGGGAACCATCATCCTGGTGTTCCTCGTGATTCACCTGAAGGATTTCTGGGCTCAAATGCACTATGGCAGCGTGGAAGTGCTTGACTATGAAGGGAAACAGGTGCGTAACCTGTACGCCTTGGTGGATGAGTGGTTTCACATCGGCTGGTACGTGGGCCTTTATGCGTTCTGTATGATCGGCGTAGCCTTCCACCTCTGGCACGGCTTCGTAAGCGCTTTCCAGACGCTCGGCCTTAACCACCTTAAGTACAACGGACTGATCAGTTTTGTGGGCAAGACGTTTTCCATTGTGGTGCCCGCTCTCTTTGCGCTGATTCCCATTCTCATGTTCCTCTCCTGAGCTAAAGACCTATACGAATGACCAAGTTAGATTCGAAAATTCCTGCCGGACCCCTCGCCGAGAAGTGGTCGAAACACAAGTTCAACCTTAAGCTGGTGAACCCGGCCAATAAGCGTAAGTACGACGTAATCGTCGTCGGAACGGGCCTTGCCGGCGCATCGGCCGCAGCGTCGCTTGGCGAACTGGGCTATAACGTCAAGGCCTTTTGCTTTCAGGACAGCCCCCGCCGCGCCCACTCCATAGCCGCACAAGGCGGCATTAACGCAGCCAAGAACTACCAGAATGACGGCGATAGTGTCTATCGTTTGTTTTATGATACCATCAAGGGGGGTGACTACCGGGCCAGGGAAGCCAACGTGTATCGCCTTGCCGAAGTCAGCGTCAACATCATCGACCAGTGCGTGGCCCAGGGAGTGCCCTTCGCAAGGGAATATGGCGGCACGCTGGCTAACCGCTCGTTTGGCGGATCGCAGGTATCTCGCACGTTTTATGCCCGTGGACAGACCGGTCAGCAGCTGTTGCTGGGCGCGT
>JAYRNL010000175.1:0-4989 GCA_041912235.1 Cyclobacteriaceae bacterium | reverse complement strand
ATAAAGAGAATCGGTATCTCCGGTCGCACCTCCATGGCGAAACACGGATAATAAATACGGGCAGGCTTCTACAGGTTACAAAAATGTGCTAAAATTGGAGGCCTTTTTGAAGCCTCAGGGCCTCTTGCCAAGGCAAAGAAACCTAGCCAAATAACCTAACGCTCTATGAAATTGAAACTGAATGCTTTAGTTGTGTTCCTTTTGGGCGGACTGCTTGTAATCGCCTGCGGACCAAAAAAAGATGATGACAAAAGCAAAGAATTCGAAAACGCCAAGCCGCTTGAAGAGGAAATCGTCCACCTGGTAACTGAAGATTTCCCCAAGCCCTCCGAGATTCCTTACATGGTAATGGCCACTGGCGCCGACTATAACCCCAGCCTGATTAACAGCCGGCAGGGTATCGAAGGCTACCTGCCCAATACAGAAAAGGCCGCCCTCAACCTGGGTGTTTACGCTGCAGACATGGGATACCTCGCCTCCTACGACAAGACTCAGGAGTCTATCGAATACTTCAACTCTTGCAAGCAGATCGCTGACGAACTGGGCATCATGCAGGGTTTTGATCCGGAAATGGTCAAACGCGTCGACAGCAACATCGGCAACCGTGACTCACTGACCAAAGCGCTGGATGAAGCGGTGGGCAAGGCAGCCGTACATGTGAAAGCGCAATACAGCAAGATGGGCGCCATGATCATCACCGGCAGTTTCATCGAAAGTTTGTACCTCGCCACCGGCATCATCAAGACCTACCCCAAGACGGCTTATCGCGATGCGGTCCTTGTTGAACTGACCAAGACGGTAATCAAACAGGGCGGTGCAGTGGATGAAGTGCTGGGCATGCTGCAGAACCCCAAGATCGAAAAGAGCGAGACGGTCAACATGTTGATCAAGGACTTTACCGCCCTTCAGGAAAGCTACGGTCCGTTGAAAGAGCTCCAGGCCAGGATTACCAAAGGCGATCCGAAACTTGCCTTCAATGAGCAGACCCTCGCGGCGGCTACCAAGTCCATCGAGAAGATCAGGGGAGATATCGTGAAATAACTTCCTTACCCCCTCACCAAAGGGATTGGCATTAACCAATCCCTTTTTTATTTTCGGTGCCTGTCCCCTTTCGCCAAACACCCTTTCCATGAGTGAACCCGTACTCAAAGCCATCCTGCGCCTTTTTGCCATTGTCGCCAAAGAAGATAACGTTACGCAGCAGGAGCGCGACTATGTGCAAGCCTTTCTGCACGATCACCTGGGCCGCAAAGCGGTCATGGAGAGCATGGCCTACTTTGACAGCTTCGCCGCAGGGCTCAGTGGCGATTACGACAAGAACGTCCAATCCATCTGCCAGGAAATCAACGTCGAGATCACCCAGAAACAAAAAGCCGTCGTTCTGCTTGAGTTGCTCAGCGTGGTGCTGGCTGACGGTGTGATCACCGAGAAAGAACGGGAGTACATCAAGACCATTGGAACCTCACTCAACATCACCCGGGAAGAAATCGAACTCATGACCAAATTTATTCTCGGGCAAACCCGGGAGGAGTTTGGAACAGAGGCCGTGCTGATCGTTGATGCAATCAAATCCAAGCCGGGCCAAAGCAAACACATCTACCGGGAAAAACTTCAGGGCCTTATCGCCATCCTGCACCTCGCGGCCGGCGATATGTACTTCTTCAAGTACATCGGCAATGAAGATGTCTACCTGAATGGCGTGCCGCAGCGGTCCACCAACATCAGCCCGCTGGCCCGGGGCAGCAGCATACGATGGGAAGGCAGCAGCATGCGATGGGAAGGCATGGAGCCCGTATACTTCGGAGAAATCCTGGGCAAGTTCAAGAAGCCTGGTTCCAGCGCACGCACGACCTTTGAAGCCAAGAACCTGTCCTATCAATTCAAGAACGGTAAACTTGGCCTTCGAAATGTTGCCCTGGCCGAAGAATCCGGAAACCTCATCGCGCTGATGGGCGCCAGCGGCGCCGGGAAGTCCACCCTGCTCCATGTGCTCAACGGCACGGAGAAGCCCTCCCAGGGACAGGTGCTGATCAACTCCATTGACATCCACGCCAACCCCGAAAAAATCGAGGGCGTGTTCGGCTTTGTTCCGCAGGACGACCTGCTGATGGAGGACCTGACGGTTTACCAGAACCTCTACTTCGCCGGCAAGCTTTGCTTCGACAACCTGAGTGAAAGTGAGCTGAATGAACTGGTCCTGAAGACCATCAGCGATCTCGGCTTGACTGAAATCAAAGACCTCAAGGTGGGCTCTCCCCTCCGCAAGACCATCAGTGGCGGGCAGCGCAAGCGCCTCAACATCGGTCTCGAACTCCTTCGCGAACCGTCCGTGCTCTTTCTCGATGAGCCCACGTCGGGACTTTCATCGCGGGATTCGGAGAACATCATTGAATTGCTCAAGGAACTTGCGCTTAAGGGCAAACTTGTCTTCGCCGTTATCCACCAGCCCAGTTCGGACATCTTCAAGATGTTCGACCGGCTGATCATCCTCGATACCGGCGGCTATCAGATCTACTATGGCAACCCGGTCGACGCGATCACCTATTTCAAACAGAACATCAACCTGATCAACAGCGATCAGGGTGAATGCCCGGAGTGCGGAAACGTGAACCCTGAGCAGATCTTCAACATCATCGAAACCAAGGTGCTCGATGAGTACGGCAATTTCACCAACGAAAGGAAAATATCGCCCGAGCAATGGAACGGTTTCTACAAGACCCGGTTGAAACCGGCCGCCTTTACCCCTTCCCACGAGACTCCCGTGAGCAGCCTTCACCGCCCGGGGCTTTTCAAACAAATGCGCCTCTTCGGCCTGCGCGATCTCCTGTCCAAAATAAGCAACAAGCAGTACCTGGCCATCAACCTGCTGGAGGCGCCCCTGCTGGCCGCCATCCTTGCCTTCATCACCTACTACTACCGCAATGACGATGCCGCCCATCAGGGGTATACGTTCATGTCAAACCTCAACATGCCCGCCTACTTCTTCATGAGCGTGATCGTGGCGTTGTTTATGGGATTGACGGTGAGCGCTGAGGAGATCATCCGAGACCAGAAGATTCTCAAGCGCGAGGCGTTCCTGCACCTCAGCCGGGGCAGCTACCTGTCGTCCAAGCTGGCCATCCTGTTCTCCCTCTCGGCCATTCAGACGTTTCTCTTTGTGCTGGTAGGCAATTCCATACTGCACATCGACGGCATGTTGCTGGCGCATTGGGGAATCCTGTTCACTACCTCCTGCTTCGCCAACATGCTGGGATTGAACATCTCTTCAGCCTTCAACTCGGCCGTGACGATCTACATTCTCATCCCCATTCTCCTCATTCCCCAGCTGATCCTCAGCGGCGTGGTGGTGAAGTTCGACAAGTTGAACCCGCTCATCGGCAACCAGGAAACGGTGCCGTTGGTTGGCGATATGATGACGTCCCGGTGGGCCTTTGAAGCCTCAATGGTTACCCAATTCAAGGACAACCGGTTCGAGCGGGAGTTCTATGAACTGGAGAAGACCATTGCCGAATCGGATTACAAGATGGTCTATCACATCCCCGCCCTCCAGTCCAAACTGGACTTCGCTCGAATCGCCCTGAGGGATTCCAAGGCTGACAAGGCCGCCCTGGCCGAAAGTCTCACCTTGCTTCAGCGGGAAATCGAAATAGAACTTATGGACATCGGTCGCGAACATTTTCTCGAAGTCGCCTTGCTCCAGCCTCAAACGTTCGACTCGCTGGTTTATGACAAAACGAAGGCGTTCTTGCTCCAGTTGAAGCAGTACTACGCCAACCAGGCCAGTTATGCCGTCAAAGAAAAGGAAAAGAAGGTCAATGCGCTGAAAGAACTTAAAGGCGGTGACAAGCCGTACGAAGAGTTCCGCGCAGCGTATCAGAATGAGGCCATCGGGGCGCTGGTGAAAAACCTGGAGGAGCCACAGCGCATCATCGAATCCAATGGACGCCTGGTTCAAAAGATCTATCCAATCTACAAAGACCCGGATCCCGAACATCTGATTGATTTTGACGCTCAGTTCTACCTGCCTGCCAAGCACTTCATGCGATCGACAATCGATACCTATTATTTTAACCTCATAGTCATCTGGGCCATGTCGCTGACGCTGTTCATAACCCTTTATTTCGATGTGTTGAGGAGAATCCTCAACCGGCTGGAAAATATGTCGCTTCGCAAATAAATGTTCTTCTTCCTTTCCAAGACGCTGGGATACCTCGTGCGGCCGTTGGTCATTGTTGTCCTGCTACTGGTCGCCGGCTTGTTGACAAAGAAGAAGTCGCGAAGGAAATGGTTGTTGGGGCTCGGTCTTTTCTTCTTGTTCTTTTTCTCCAACGAGTTTATCGCCAACGAGGTGATGAACCGCTGGGAAATCAAGGCTGTACCTTTCGACAGCATTGGCCGGAAGTACAATTACGGCATCCTGCTTTGTGGCGCCGCCAAATCAGAAGTAGGTCCAGCTGACCGCGTCTACATTGGTTCAGCCGCCGACCGGGTCAATCATACGCTGCAGCTCTATAAACTTGGCTATATTGAAAATGTCATCATTTCCGGGGGCAGCGGGAGGTTGATAGACATAGGGGTACGGGAGGCAGACGAACTTTCCTCGCTGCTCCAATTGATGGGAGTACCCGCTGAGCATATCCTCCTGGAAAACCAAAGCCGGAATACGCACGAATCCGCGGTTGAAGTCGCCAACCTGCTGAAGACCCGCACGCGGCCGGGCGACTGCCTGCTCATCACTTCCGCCTCACACATGCGCCGCTCGCTGGCCTGTTTTGCCCGCGCCGGCTGGCCCTGCACGCCGTTCTCAGCCGACATTCAAGGCCATATACGGAAATACAGCTTCGATGTGCTTTTCATTCCCAAGCTGGAAGCCTTCCTGTGGTGGCAAACGTTGCTGAAAGAGTGGACGGGCTATTTCGCCTATTGGGCGGCCGGGTACATCTAGCTATTCCCGCCGAAGTACCTGCAGTGGTGGTGTGGCGATTACTT
>JAYRNL010000174.1:0-4363 GCA_041912235.1 Cyclobacteriaceae bacterium | reverse complement strand
TCCATCCACCATCCGGCAGGAGGCAGGTTCATGGTGATGAAGATGATCAGGAAGGAATACGCAATAAGCCCCGCAGTGAGGTAACTGATTCGTTTGACGCCGGGTTTCCCAAAATACTCGTTGATGAGGTCTGACGTCACAAACACCACCGGCCAGATGATGACGCCGGCGGTTAGGTTGAAGTCCATTATGAAGCCAAGGATGGGAAGGTGGGCAGGCGGGAGTCCTATCGTCGCTTCCGCTGAAAAGATCTTAACGCCGATCATTTCGGCCACGAGGGCGTTGGTGAGGAAGATTCCCGCCAGGACAAGGAACAGGCGGTGTTTCTTTTGTTCGAGGGTGGCCGTCATGCGCCGGTAATATCGAATTTTTGACCTTCCTCCGCCAGCGCGGTATCGGGGAAAACCGTTTTAGCTTCGCTGAGGAGCGGCTGCAAGTCTTTGTATCGCGCGGAAAAGTGACCGATGATCAAACGTTTCACCTGGGCATCCTTTGCCACTTGTCCGGCTTCTACTGCCGTGCTATGCCTCGTCTCCATCGCTTTGGATTGCTCATCATGCATAAACGTGGCCTCGTGGTAGAGCAGATCAACATGCCTGCTGACTTCGACCACCTTCTCCGACGGGCGTGAGTCAGAACAATACGCGTAAGAACGCACCGGAGGAGGAGGGAGCGTGTAGTCTTCGCTTCGATAGATCACCTCGCCTTTTTCATTGCGAATGTCTTCGCCCAGCTTGAGCCGGTTCAGGTATTCGACGGGCACGCCCGCCAGTTTGGCCTTGTCGATTGGCCGTCGGCGCTGCTTTTCCCGGAAGATAAATCCCACGGTTGGAATCTTGTGATCCATGGGAAAGCTGTGCACCGTGACGTGATCGTCTTCAAAAATCAGGTTAACGCCATTCTCGGAAAGGGGATGTAGAATGACCTTGAAGTTCAATGACGATTTTGAATGACGTAATTGGGCCAGGAGGATTTCTTCCAATCCGCGAAAACTGTAGACGTGGAGATCGGTTTCCCGCCGCAGCAAGTGCATGGAGAAAATTAGCCCGGCCAGTCCAAGGTAATGATCGCCATGCAGGTGACTGATGAAGATATGATTGATCTTCTGCTGGCTGAACTCGTATTTCCGAAGCTGGTGTTGGCACCCCTCACCGCAATCGATCAAAAACTGGTGGTGATGAACGGCCAGGTGCTGCGAGGTGGTAAATCGCCCGTACGCCGGAAGCGCGCCGCTGGAACCGAGAATAGTAAGCCGGAAGTCAGACAAGGGTCGCCGTTGGAATGTTGAACATGGTGCCTGAACAAAATTAGACGGTCTCTGAATATTGCCTAGCGATCGTGGCCAACAAAAAAGGGCCCGGAGGCCCCAAAAGTTCAATAATTCAACTCGTCAGATCTTACTCGCCTTCTTTCATGTCCTTTTCAATCTCATGCATGAACACGGCATCTACCGCTTCTTGCACAGAAGGAACGATGTTGAGGACGCTGTCGAGCTGGGAAATCTTGATGAGTTTGCCGGTATGCTCGGAGAGTGCCGCCAGGACAAATACACCGCCGTCTTCCTGTAATATGCGGTTGCCGACCAGCAGGGCGCTGAGGCCGGAGCTGTCGGTATACTTCACTTCGCCAAGGTCAAGGATAATATTCTTGATGCCCTCTGCGTGCAGGGTGATGAGTTCCGACTTCAGGGAGGGGGCCACGCTGGAGTCCAGTTTCTCCTCATGGAGCTTCAGCAGGCTGTACTTTTCCTGTTTGTCGATCGTGTATTTCATCGGGGAAAATATTGACGGGCTCAAAAGTAGTTCATTTTAGGTAATTAACGATGTTCCGCTCAATTCGTTCCAAAATATTTTGGTCGGAAAGCGGCTCCAGGCGGGACCCGGTCACCTGCTCGTAAAGTTCCCGGTAGCGGTCGGAAATGGACTTGACGATCGCGTCGGTCATCTCCGGCACACGCTGCCCTTCCTTGCCCTGGAAGTTGTTCTCGATGAGCCACTGGCGGACAAATTCTTTCGACAACTGCTTCTGCGGTTCGCCCTTGGCCTGCCTTTCCTCATACCCTTCACGGTAGAAATACCGCGACGAGTCGGGCGTATGCACTTCATCGATCAGGTAGATCTTCCCCTCGTGTTTTCCAAACTCGTACTTGGTGTCAACCAGGATGAGCCCACGGGCGGCGGCAAGTTCTGACCCTTTCCTGAACAGCGCCAGCGCATACTTTTCGAGAACGCTGTAGTCTTCCTCGCTCACCAGCTTCCGCCGAAGGATTTCTTCCCGGGAGATATCCTCGTCATGCCCCACATGCGCTTTGGTCGTGGGTGTGATGATGGGCTGAGGAAGTTTGTCATTTTCTCTGAGGCCTTCTGGTAATGACACCCCGCAAAGGGTGCGTTTGCCCAGTTTGTATTCACGGCCCGCATGGCCCGCCAGGTAGCCGCGCACCACCATCTCGACAGGAAAGGTTTCGCATTTGAAGCCGACGGTTACATTAGGATCCGGAACGGCTTGCACCCAGTTTGGCACCAGCGATTGGGTGGCCTCCAGGTTGATGGCTGCGACCTGATTCAGCACCCGGCCTTTGTCATCAATGGCGCGGGGCAGAACGACGTCAAAGGCGGAGATGCGGTCGGTGGCGACCATCACCATCTTGTCGCCGAAGTAATAAACGTCCCTCACTTTGCCGCGATAGAATCCCGTCTGACCCGGGAATTTGAAGTTGGTTTCCTTGATTGCTGCCATGGATAGTTAGGGTGCTTGAATGCCAGTGCGAAACAACGAATTACAGGGGAGAATTACCACGGATTACACAGATTTACCCAGCGGTGTGCTCAGTGAGATCATTGTTTTTTCTCTTCCACCAAAATCCCCGCCTGGAAGACAAAGACACGCGTCGCCTTGCCTTGTTCATCGTACTCGGTCCAGGTTTTGTGTTTCTTGCCGGCCACGAATTCACCTTGTTCCTTGATTTGGCCGTTGGGGTAATAGACGGTGTGCAAACCATGGGGGCGACTGGCACGATACTCTTCGACCATGGAGGGTTTGCCGTTCTCGAAGTAGTTGGTGACGGTGCCGGTGATCAGGTTGAACTGGTATTCCTCGGTTAGTTTCTTGCCCCCGTCCGGATAATACAGTGTCCGGGTGCCGTGCAGGTTCCCGTTCTGATACGTTTCACGCAAGCTGTCGGACTTGCCGTCACGGAAGAAGTATTTCCACGTTCCCTGCGGTTTCAGCTTCCGAAAATTCTTCTCATATGAGGCCGTTCCATCGGATCGATACCCTTCTTCCCGGATGTCTGCGCCGTTGGCCGAGACGGATTCCCGGATGCGCAGTTTTCCGTTTGAATAGAATTGCTGATTGACCCCCACCTTGGCTCCATCGGCATACTTGTATCGATGCCGCACCGTGCCGTCGGCGTAGTAGCCCGTATTGTCGCCGGTGAGGCGGCCGTTCGTGAAGAATCCCTCGAGCAACAGGTGACCCTCACGATCGTAGTTCTTGAATTCCCCGGTCTTCTCACCGTCTTTCATGGTGGAGATCGTCTCCAACTGCCCATTGGTGTAGTAGGTTTTGTAGAACCCGTTAATCACGCCGTCTTTGAAGTTGGCCTCTGATTCCTTTTTGCCGTCTTCGTAGTACGTGGTGGTCAGTCCATTCGGCCGCTGATTCTTGTAGGTGATTTCCTTCTTCAGCTTCCCGGAAGGGTAGTACTCCTTCATGACGCCGTCGGGTTTGCCTTTCACAAACTGTGACTCGTGGCGGGTCTGTCCCGTCTGGTAAAAGGTCTTGACACTATCGACTAGCTGGTTGTTCTTGTATTGACCTTTTTGAAGCTGTTTGCCCGACTCATCGTAGACTTCCACGGGCCCGTGTCGCATGCCATCGCGGTAGGTGATCAGCCGCTGCAGTTGTCCGGTGGGAAAATACTCCTTGAAGGTTCCGTGACGCTTTCCATCGCGAAAGGCCCCTTCCATCTCCATCTTGCCGTTGGGGTAGTAACGCTTGTAGGGGCCCTCAAGGATCTGATCGTTTTCGATGGCGACAGCATAATCCTCATAGATGCGCTTCTTGCCGCCATCCCAATAGGTCCTTACCGGCCGCACTTGCTGGGCTTCAGCGGCTGCTGCGATGAGGATCAGTCCAATAACAAGGGTTCTTACCATGCTGTTATGCAAATATAGAACGGTAAGAATTATCGGATGTTGTGGATTTCAATTTACAAGAAGCACCCAATTTTACATTTTACATGCAGCGTTCTGCATTCTGCGGTTAACGCCCCCTGTGACCAACCGAAAAACAGTAAAACTCAAAACAGCAAAATGTAGAAGTTAACAGCCCACTTTTTAAATTTTACATTCAGCGTTCT
>JAYRNL010000173.1:0-64371 GCA_041912235.1 Cyclobacteriaceae bacterium | reverse complement strand
CAGGTATTGCTTCAGGTCTACTGTAAAAGGCCCTGATTTGATCTCAACCGTCCGTAGGCTGTTCTCCGCACCCAGAGGAGGAGCGCCTGTCCAGCTTGTTCCAATGTCATAAAACGTGGTAAACTGCATATGACGGAAGAAGCTTGAGGAAACTGTTCCGCCGGAAAGTGCCTGAACTATCGGAAGACGCAACTCGGCGTTGAACATGGCCACGCTGGTGCCATACAAGGTGGCGTAATCAAATCCACGAAGCGTTGTTGCAAACTCGGTGAACAACAAGTTGTCGTTGTAGCCGGACTTAACATACAAGGGGTTCTTGACGCCTTCGTAGTTGGTGACATTGCCAAACCAGTTGTCGACGCCACCCAACACATATTGTTTTGGCGCATTCCCGAAGAAGGTGCCTGTGTAGCCGCGCAGCGCGAGTACAATTTCACGGTAGAGTTTCTGATAGTGCCTCACATCAATGAAAACCTGGGAAAAGCTCGCATTCTTGTTGCTCGGCGCTTCATAATGAATCATGCTCAGTTTGCCGCGGGTTCCCTCCATAATATTCAGGCCGCTGTTCACCGAATTGTCGTAAACCAACTCAGTCTTCACACCTACATACCACTGTTCTTTGGATGGCTGGTAGGTGGGAGGAGAACTGATACGCTGATCCGGTCCAAGGTCTTCAAAAAGGGTATACCCACCGAAAGGTTTTACTCCTACACGCAATCGTACGGTTAACGGTAAGGATACACCAACTTCAATCTTTTGCCAGGAATATTTCTGTCGCTGGTCATTGACGGTGGTGCTATTGCCGGCGATCTGGGGCTGGGTCCAAAAAATTACCTTTCGGTCGTAGCGGACACTGAAATCCACCCTGTGCTTGAGGTAATGAAATTCTCCAAACACATCTCCGCTCTTCCAGTCAAAGGCCGTCTGAATTCCACCGTAAATGCGGAAGTTTTCGAGGATGTCATTCATCTGTGTTTCCAGCCTCACGCTGAATCCCCGCAGTGGATCGACAACGAAATCCGTGACAAAATTCTCCGAACTGAATTTCGGCTGATAGGGAAACGGTCCGTTGATGCGACTTGTTTCCTTCGCTTTCATATACCGGCTCAGAAACGTCTCACTTGGCTTTTGCGTCTTAATCGCTTCATCCTCGAAGCGATAATCGTCGGTGTTCAGGTCTTTTTCCTTCTTGGGTGGCGTGAGCGCTATGGGTGGGGCCTGAACGGGCTTGGTTAGCGTGTCTTTCTTTGCCTTTTCATCCTCAAAAGTGTAGTCGTCCACGTTGATTTCGCCGGGCTTGAGTTTGGCCTTTGCTGTATCGGCTGGCACAACCGGAACCTGCGGCTTTTTACGGATAGTATCCGTTGGTGGCCTTTTTACCGTGTCTGCCTTCTGCTGCAGCGAATCACGTTTCTGTTGAAGCCGCTCATTGATCAACTGCTTTAATGAAACGCCCGGTTGCTGCGACTGGGTTTTACGCCGCTCCGTAAGGTTCCGAACCTGCTGGGTCTCCTTGCGTTTCGTCGCAGGAGTAAATATCTGCCTATCCAGGTTAAAATTTTGATAAACAAAGATGTCTTCCTTCAGACGGTTAACCATTACGGTGGCAAAGACCTTGTTTTCGGCATTGAGATCAAAGCTCTTTATGCTCGACTGAAAGTTGGTCACCTGGGCGTAGACTCCGCTTTGCCGGTTAAATCGAAAAAGGTTGATGATGCCTCGCTGATCACTGAGATAATAGATGTTATTCTCATCAATTGCCTTGGGGGCATAGTCCGCACTCAGCGTATTCGTAATCCGGGTAACCACAGCATTGGTCGTGTCCAGGTTATAGGTGAACAGGTTGTAATTTTTGGGCACACGGTTGAAATCTCTCTTGACGACGGATACCGAGTCGGTGGTCCGGTTGGAACTGAAAATGAGTGTGTTGGTCTTTGGAATGAATGAAGGATCAAAGTCATCAAAGAGATCGTTGGTGAGACGGCGGATCCGGTCCCTGCGCGTACTGATCAGAAAAAGGTCGTTCTGTCCATCGATGTCAGCGCTTACCACGGCCAGGCGGCCGTTATCTGAGAAGTTGAGGCTGCGGATGTTGCTGAAACGTTCGAGTGGCCGGGGAATTTTACTCCTTGTCGTCAGGTCATACAGCCAGAACAGATGCTGACCGTAGCGAACGCCGATCACCCCCAACGTATGACCATCGGCCCAGGCCAGGAGCGGGAGGCTCTTGTCGACGGTCTGACGAAATACTTTGTTTCCATCGCTGAGAATTTTTGTTTCCCGGCCCGTTTCAAGGGACTTGATCATGACCGTGTACCGGCCACGGTCATTTTCAGCGTAGGCCACATTTTTCCCATCAGGACTGATCTTCATCGTCGTGTACACGATCACTTTTCCATGGCGAGGCGTGATGCGGAGGGAATCGGAGACCGGCCGGTAGTTCATGACAATGCGCTGCTGATCCTCGCTGTAAAATTTCTTCCAGTCCGCGATCAATTGTTTGAATGGAATTCCCAGCGTGATGTAAATGCTCTTCTGTTCATTCCGGATCACACGGGTGTAATTGAGAATATTGGCCACACTGGCTTTGCCGTACTTCTCCACGATGTAATTCCAGATGGAGTGTCCCACCATGGCCGCGTCATCGCCCGTAACCTTCAGGGCCTTGCTTACCTGTTTGCTTTGAACAAATTGTCGTGCGTAATCATCCATCTCCGCATTCCATCCTTTGGCCGCATACAGTGAAACGCCGTCAACGAACCAGTCGGGAAGATTCATCAGCACGGCATTCTGGAACATGTCTTTCAAACTTCCGCCAAACATCATTTCGTTAACCATCAGGTCGGTCACCTTCAGCAGGAGCTCTTCTTTAAACTGGTCCAACGTGCCCGGATTGGGAATCTCCACATAGGGCTTGATGAATTCTGTTTCGCCACCGACCCTGAATTGTTTGCCCAGAATCCCCATGTTGCTTTGCTGCAAATCGGTAACGGAGTTGTACAGGAAGACTTTGGTTTTCAGGTAAGGTGGGTAACCGATAAGGTCCGTGATCCGGTCAAATTCTGATTCGAGGAATTGGGAGGCTTCCGTAGCCACCCGCCGGCGGTCATCATAATAGTAAACATCAAAATTGTCGGTGCTGATGTACTGCCAATTGAATTGCCGGTATTGTACCCGGTTTCGGCCAAACGTTTGCCCTGCCATCTGTGCTGAGGATTCTCCGCAAAGCGACAATCCGGCGATGATCAAGACAACCCGGATATACTTTCTCAGCGCCATACACTCAAACGCAATCACTTCGAATATAACGGTTTGAACCTCGAAATATTTACTTCCTCCGGCAACGCGACACCTCCATCCATCCAGTCGGCCAGGCGCTTTGCAAAATAGGGAGTCAAGCTAACACCTTTTGTTCCCAGTCCATTGAAAATAATGAGATTTCCATGTTCCGGATGGGCTCCCAACAAGGGTCGCCGGTCAACAACCGTGGGCCGGATACCCCACCCTTGGTGAATGACTTCAAGTGGACCTTTGTAAATGCGGCTAAGCTTTTCGAGAATTTGCGACCTGCCCTGCTCGGATGGCCCTGGTGAGAACGGTTCATGCTCGTAGGTAGATCCGGCCACGAAGACACCATCTTCAGGACCCGGGACCAGGTAAGCCCCACGAATGATAATCCGGTCGCATTGTAACGGCATCTTCAACAACAGAACCTCTCCTTTCAGTGGCCGGAGAGGCAGCCAATGAAACCATGCACTTTTTCGGGCCGACATCCCCGCACAAAAAATGATTTTTGAGGCAGTCAGTTCTTTATACGTTATGGAAGTGTCTACCTGCATTTCACTTTCCTCAAAGGGCTCGGAAACAAAAGAACCTGAACTTTTCAGGCGCGTCCTGACTGTATCGATCCATGCACTAACATTAAGGAATCCGGATTGCTTCAACCACAGTCCGCCAAAGTCATCAAGCAGATCGCTTGAACCGGAGGTGGAATTACTTATTCGCTCTATGAATGTTGACAATTCCTTTTCAACGGCACGGGCGCTCCATTGAATCTGTTCTTCTCTTGAAAGAAAGGGCCTGTAAACTGGAAGCGGATAAAAGAATTTGCGTCCTGATTGTCGTTCGGCGTAGCGGTACCATTGATTAAGGTAGGGAAACAATTGGTCCGCCAGGTATGTTTTGGTCATTGCTTTTCCCGTGATGGGATTGCATACGCCTGCGGAAATCAGGGAGGAAAGATTGTCAGCGGGCACATCGAACACGCGAATGTGCTTGCCCCGGTTCATTAGTTCCCACGACAACGCCGAACCCGCCAGACCCTGACCCACGATGATATAGTCAACGTGCACGCTCATCGAGCCGCAAATTACGACCGACGGTTGACGAGGTAAACACCGACAAGAATAGCGCCCATCCCAATGAAGTGGGTGGCGTAAAGCTTCTCACCATCGAGCACTCCCCATCCGACAGACACCAGTGGCATAAGGTAGGTAACCATACTGGTGTATAAGGGTGTGGTGATCCTGACCAATTTATTGAAAACCAGGCCTGCAATCGCCGTGCTCATGAGTGCGAGCAAGGCCACAAAACCCGCCGCGGTCCAGGCACCCGGTACCGTATCGAGGTGCGTGGTAAAATCCGTAAAGCCAAAAAGAACAATAGCCCCGAGGGGTCCCAACAGGGTGATCGAAACGCTCGTGATGGCCAGGGAACCAAGATTGGTAATGTTGTATTTGACAAAGTTGAGATTGAGCCCATAGAAGGCGCATGCGAGAACAATGAGAAGACCATACGCATTAAATCCCGTGACCGACGCGCCACTTCGTGAAATCATGAGCAACACCGTGCCTGCGAGTCCAACAAGAATGCCGAAGACAGCCGGCCGACGAAAAAGTTGCTGGTAGAATATGACGCCCATGATGAGCGTCCAAAGGGGCGAAAGCGTGTTGAGGATCCCGGCCACCGAACTGTCGATGTGCTTTTGCGCCGTGGTAAATAGAAAGGCGGGAATAAAAACACCGAGAAGGCCCGAGATCAGGAGCTTGCCATACTGATCAGACTTCACCTCACGTATCTTGACCAGGGCAATCGGCAGGAGCAGGACACCCGCTACCGTTATCCGGAGTGCCGCGACTTCGACGGGAGTCAGGGCAACAAGACCCTTCTTCATCAGGATAAACGACGTCCCCCAGATGAGTGTGAGAATGACGAGCAGAATAACGGGGAGGGAGCTGTTCTTGTTTTCCAATGTGGTCTTCGTAGTCGGGCGCTATCACACGCTCACCGGTTGAGCGGCGAAGGCATAATTGATTTCATCGAGAATGGCATGCACGTCAGCCGCATGGTCAGCCTCCACCAATCGGGTGCGGAAAGGTTTGAAGTCAGGGATGCTTCTGAAGTAATTGGCATAGTGACGGCGCATTTCAAATACGCCCAACCGATCTCCTTTCCAACGCAAGGAAAAATCGAAATGTTCCCGGCATACCCGAACCCGTTCGGCAATATCCGGTGCGTTCAGTAATTCGCCCGTCGCCAGGTAGTGTTTGATTTCGCGAAAGATCCAGGGAGAACCCACTGCGGCGCGACCGATCATGAGACCGTCGACGCCGTACCTCGCTTTGTATTCAACTGCCTTTTGAGGAGAATCAATGTCGCCGTTGCCAAATATGGGGATGTGAATGCGGGGATTGTTCTTGATTTCACCAATCAGCGTCCAATCAGCTTCACCTTTGTACATCTGAACTCGTGTTCGTCCGTGAACCGTCAAGGCCTTGATCCCAATGTCCTGAAGTCTTTCGGCCACCTCGGTGATATTCTTTGTTTTGTCATCCCAACCCAGTCGCGTTTTTACGGTAACCGGCAGGTGCGTGCACTTGACTATGGCTTCCGTCATCTTTACCATTTTGGGAATATCCTGAAGCAGGGCGGCACCGGCACCGCGACAAGCCACTGCTTTCACCGGGCAACCGTAATTTATGTCGATGAGATCCGGCCTTGCCTGGGTTGCGATTTCCGCTGAACCCACCATGTTGCCGATATCTCCCCCAAACAATTGGATACCAATAGGACGTTCATACTCAAAAATGTCCAGCTTCTGCCGGCTTTTGGCCGCATCGCGAATCAACCCCTCAGAAGAGATGAACTCTGTATACATCAAGTCGGCGCCACCCGCCTTGCAAACGGCACGGAATGGAGGGTCACTCACGTCCTCCATGGGTGCCAAGAGGAGTGGAAATTCACCCAACGATATGTTGCCAATCCTTACCATACGTTACTCAATGGTGCCTAACTCGCAGAATTCACCATATTTGGCGCAAAAATAGCCAAAACGACCCATATGGCTTCCAACCTGGTATCCGACCGCCCGGCGTCAGTTTCTTTGCTGCGCATACTGGCCATGATCATCATCGGGTTTATCGTCATTGGCAATGTGGTGGCGATGCTGGTCGTTTCCTTGCTGTATTCCGGGAACCTTATCGAAGCCCTGGCTGATCCGGTTGGCCACCCCGACATCAAAATCATCCTGGTCGTCGCCCAGGGTCTGGCAGCGCTCGTCGGGCTTGTTTTGATCCCGTGGTATTACATCCGGACTTTTGAACAGCGGGCATTCAGTCGTTTCTTTGGCAGGATTCCTTCCGCACTCTGGTTTGGCTTCATTGCCTTGATGGTGGTTTGTCTTGGTATCGGTATTTCGCCCATCACGGAGTGGAATGCCAACATGGAACTTCCTTCTTGGGTTGGGGCCTTCGGTGACTTCATGAAAGAGATGGAGAAGCAGGCCGAGCAACTCACTAAGGCCATGACTTCCAACCTGACGCCGGCCGGTTTTCTATTGGTATTTGTGGTCGTGGCCGTAATTCCGGCGATCGGCGAAGAATTTGTTTTCCGCGGACTGATTCAAACCGAACTTCAGCGCGCATTCCGGAATCCGCATGCCGGCATCTGGGTAGCCGCCATCTTCTTCTCAGCCTTTCATATGCAATTCTTTGGATTCGTCCCGCGCATGTTGCTGGGGGCATTCATGGGTTATTTGTATTTCTGGAGCAACAACCTGTGGTACCCCGCGGTCGCCCACTTTCTCAACAACGGGATCCAGGTGATTGGCCTTTACCTCATGCAGCTGAAGGTTCACTCCATCGACCTGGAGAGCACGGAGAGAGCCCCCCTTCTTCTCGTCGCTCCGTCGATCGTGATGCTCACCGGATTGCTGTATTATTGCAAAAAGAATCTTCCCGTTTCCAGCACCGACCGTGACCTCCCCCCTTCGACAATACAGTAACCTGACCCAACGACTTATCACCGCGCTGTTTGGCGCCGCGGTAGTCATATCCTGCATCATGTACGGTCCCTGGACCTACTTCGCGATTTTCTTTTTCATTTGTCTGCTGACCTTGCTTGAGTTCTATGATCTGGCCGGTCTTGACGGGATGGTTGTGCAAAAGACGTTTGGCACCATCATCGGCCTGTTCATTTTTGCGGTGTCATTCTTCATTGAGTTCGACAAGATTTCCTACCGCTATTATTTCCTTATCTTCCCGATGGCTTCCTGCGTCTACATGATCAAGCTTTACAAAAAGTTTGAGCGAAAGCCGTTTACCAACATCGCCTACACGTTCCTCGGAGTCTTTTATGTTGCCGTTCCGTTTGCCTTGCTTAATATCGCGACATTTGAAAACCGGCAGTATGACTATCAGATCATCTTTGGTTGCCTCTTTATTCTTTGGGCGAGCGACACAGGCGCCTATTTTGCGGGCACACTCTTCGGCAGGAGAAAATTATTCGAACGCATCTCACCGAAGAAGTCGTGGGAAGGATTTTTTGGAGGCGCCGCCCTCGCGCTGATATTTGCTTATGGACTCCCTTACTTCTTCTCGTGGATCGGACACGAGCCCAGCATACGGTCATGGCAGTGGATGGTGATTGGGGGTATCATTGTCGTCGGCGGCACCTACGGTGACCTCGTTGAATCGCTCTTGAAGCGGAGCATCGAAATCAAGGATTCAGGCAACTCGCTGCCAGGCCATGGCGGCTTCCTGGACCGGTTTGATGGACTGTTGATTTCAGCGCCTTTTATTGTCGCTTTCCTGGAAATAATTTAACCCCCCTCGTTTGTTTAAATTCCATGGTTCCGAACCAAAACTTCGGCGGCAAAACGAGTTGATTTCTGTATAATTTCCCTGTTTTTGGTAAGCCGTCGGTGCTTTATTCGGCACTCCAACAAAGCATCGAAAAGCTATGAAAACCACTTAATTCTATATCTTTGCAACCGTTTTCGACTGACCTTTTGCCGTCACAAAAATGACCTGGAGGAGCAGCTGCAAACGATTCAACTTCTAACCTTCACAGACCATGGCCTATATCGAACCCGCCCCGCTCCTCGACAAGGAGAACCCGTTTGAAGCGATGATGTCGCGCTTCAAGACTGCTTCCGAAATTCTTGGATTGGAAGAACAGATTTACAACGTACTCAAGGTACCGGCGCGACAGGTGATTGTCTCCCTGCCGGTCACTATGGATGATGGAACCATCCGCGTCTTTGAAGGCTACCGCGTAATCCATTCCACGATTCTCGGACCATCCAAGGGCGGTATTCGCTTTGATACGAATGTCAACATAGACGAGGTAAAGGCCCTTGCTGCCTGGATGACATGGAAGTGCGCCGTGGTGGATATTCCTTACGGCGGTGCCAAGGGCGGCGTGAACTGCAATCCGCGTGAAATGTCTGCCGGTGAGATCGAGCGCCTTATGCGTGCCTACACATTGGCGATGGTCGACATTTTCGGCGCTGACAAAGATATTCCTGCTCCCGACATGGGCACGGGTCCCCGCGAGATGGCCTGGCTGATGGACGAATATTCACGCACACGCGGCATGACCGTAAACGCCGTCGTAACCGGCAAACCCATTGTGTTGGGTGGTTCACTCGGCCGGACCGAGGCAACAGGCCGCGGTGTGATGGTATCCACAATGGCCGCCATGGGGAAATTGAAGATCAATCCGTACAACGCATCGTGCGCCGTGCAGGGATTTGGCAACGTAGGCATGTGGGCTGCCCGCCTCCTGGCCGAGCGCGGCATAAAAGTGGTCGCTATCAGTGACCTTTCCGGCGCCTACTACAACGAAGCTGGAATCGATATCGATAAGGCCGTAAAGTATCGCGACGGCAACAAGGGAACGCTGGAAGGATTTGGTGAAGCCCAGAAGATTAACGGTCCTGACATTCTTACTCTCCCTGTCGATGTGCTAGTGCCTGCCGCTACGGAGGATGTCATCACGGTAAGCAACGCCAAGAAGATACAGGCCAAACTTATAGTCGAAGGCGCCAACGGCCCCACGTCAAGCAAGGCTGATTCGATCATTTACGAGAAGGGCATCAGCGTGGTCCCTGACATCCTGGCCAATGCCGGTGGTGTTACGGTATCTTACTTCGAGTGGGTGCAGAACCGTCTCGGTTACAAATGGACTGCCGAGCGCGTAAATCGCCGCACCGACCGGATCATGAAGGACGCTTTCGAAAACGTTTACCGCGTGGCCATGGAGTACAAAGTATCCATGCGTATTGCTGCTTACATGGTCGCCATAGACAAAGTGGCCAAGACCTACAAGTTCCGCGGCGGATACTAATCGCGAACGGAATCTTTCTGATAACTTTGCAGGGCAAGTCCGACGACTTGCCCTGTTCTATTCCCACTATGACCATTCACAAAGAAGGCCGGACCCTGTTGTTTGCACTGCTCGTGGCTCTGTTTGCGATCAATGCGCTCCTCTATTACTTTTTCCCTCAACTTGAATTGATCCAGCAGATCGGGATCGCTGTGAGCCTGGTGATCTACCTGATTATCCTTCAGTTCTTCAGAAGCCCGGTTTTCGATATTATTAAGAATGCCAAGCACATTTTGGCTCCAGCCGACGGGAAGGTGGTCGTCATTGAGGAAACCGACGAGCCCGAATACCTGAAAAGCCGACGTAAGCAGATTTCGATTTTCATGTCACCCATTAACGTGCATGTAAACCGGATGCCGGCCGGTGGTACAATCAGCTATTTCAAATACCACCCTGGCAAATACCTGGTAGCCTGGCATCCCAAGTCGAGTACGGAGAATGAACGTACCAGCGTGGCTGTACGACTGCAAAATGGCACCGAGGTACTTTTTCGCCAGATTGCAGGGGCATTAGCTCGGCGCATCAAGTGGTATGTAAAAGAAGGGGATGCGCTGGAACAAGGTGATGAATTCGGATTCATCAAGTTTGGATCGCGTGTCGACGTATTTCTTCCACTCGATTCCACCGTTAAGGTGAAAGTTGGCGACATCACCAAGGGTGGTCGCACGGTAATCGCTGAGCTTGCCTAGAGTTTTCCCAACGCGGTAATAAACCGGTCTGGCAGCTCGCCGGCGGTTGCTGCCTTGTAGTCCGTGTAACTGCAGGGCACAATGCTGTTGCGGTGGTACGTTGACTTTGCCGTGCCAGGAATTTCCATCCACCAGCGTTCCGTAAAACGACTCTTGTAGAAGATGAGCGTGTCCGGGTCAGTGGGCATTGACACGGTAAACTTGGTGAAGTCATTGCTTTTGAAATCCTGCTCGTTTTTCCGATGGTAGTAGCCTTCAATAAAGTACCAAACCATCGTGGCAATGATGGATGCAGTTTTATGATGTATGTCGTCGAGCTGCGGGCTGTATCCATAGATGCCCAGGGAGCTGAGCTTTTCATTCATACCCGCGTACCAGGCGATTTGGCAGGCGTCTTCGCCCATCAATCCAAAGGGTTGGGCACGTTCGCATCCCGGAGCATCTGACGAGCGAATGGCCGCAATATCAAAGGAAAGTAAATCGGCCTGCCGGATGGCCGGTTCCATCTCGGAAAGCCGGGTGCGCATCTCGCCTACGCGGAATGCTTCGAAGTAAAGTTTTTCCAGAACACCCAGCGATGCAGGATCAATCAGGTAGGTCTGGTGAGCGAGGTGCGTATAGCTCAGCAGAAAGTTCGGTTCGTGGAGCAGGATTTTGTGCAGATGCTTACGATCGGCCGCAACACCATGCTTGTCCTCCAGGTCAAGAAAGGCATCGACATTGAGAAAGCTGATGAGTTTTTCAAAACCCTCATATGCCCAATACTGCCCGTAATCAAGGTCGTGAGAACCACCGATGACGAGGGGAAGAATATTTTTTTCCAGCAAAATCCGGCATACCTCACTGAGACGAACGTAAGTTTCTTCGAGGTCTATACCGGGATTCAGGTTACCAAGATCGATCACACGGTAAGCCCCTGTTCCCTTCTTTAGTTCGTACAGCTTCCGGCGCACTTCATTGGGAGCACTCACGGTACCCGGGTGATGCCCTGCACCCCGCGTTTCATTTACGCCCAGGATGGCCATATGAGCACCTTCCAGGTCGGGCATTTTTTCTGTGTATGCCCTGATATTTCTAAAAAATGCGGAGACCGGCTGAATGGATGAATAGATGGATTCCTCTACCGGCGAAAAAAATAAGGTCAAGTCCATGGGCAGGAAGGTTTGTCAAAGCTAACGGTTGCGCGCAGAGAGAGCAAGGAGACTGATGCCTCTTCCGGACAATCACTGCCGTAAGCAAGAAGGCCCTCCCGTCATCGACAGGAAGGCCTCCAGAATGATTTCCCGGTCCGTTAACCTCCGAAGTCGTCGAAGCGGATATTTTCCTTCGGAATACCCATATCGTCAAGCATCTTGAGTACGGCGGCGTTCATCATGGGCGGTCCGCACAGGTAATACTCGACATCTTCCGGCGCCGGATGATCCTTGAGGTAGTTGTCGAAGAGGCATTTGTGTATAAAACCGGTGTACCCATCGGCCTCCTTGTCATCAAGGCTCTTGTTGATTTTCCAGTTGTCTTCCGGCAGGGGCTCGGAGAGACCAATATAGAACCGAAAGTTCGGGAACTTCTTTTCGATATCGCGGAAGTGTTCGGTGTAGAACAGCTCCTTCTTGGAGCGTCCGCCATACCAGTAGGAAACCTTGCGGTTGGTCTTCTCGGTATGGAACAGGTGGAATATCTGAGCGCGAAGAGGTGCCATGCCGGCTCCGCCTCCGATGTAGATCATTTCGCGCTGTGTCTTGTTGATGTGGAACTCGCCATACGGACCGGAAATAGTCACTTTATCGCCAGGCTTCCTTGAGAAAATGTAACTGCTGCAAATGCCGGGGTTCACGTCCATCCACTTGTTGTTCTGGCGGTCCCAAGGCGGCGTAGCCACGCGAATATTCAGCATGACAATATTACCTTCAGCCGGGTGGTTGGCCATTGAATAGGCGCGGAAGATGGGCTCGCTATTCTTCATCTTCAGGTCCCATAGCTTGAACTTGTCCCAGTCCGCCTTGAATACATCGGGCTTGTGACCGAGGTCCGGGTGGGGCGTAATGTCCATGGTCTTGTAATCCACGGTGATCGGGGGCACATCGATTTGAATGTATCCCCCCGCTTCGAATTTGAGCGTCTCTCCGGGAGGGAGCTTCACCACAAACTCCTTGATGAATGTGGATACGTTGTAATTGGACACCACTTCGCATTCCCACTTCTTGATACCAAAGATTTCTTCGGGGATGCGGATGGTGAGATCCTGTTTCACTTTCACCTGGCAGCCCAGACGCACGTGCTCCTTTTTTTCCTGCCGTGAGAGATGCCCCAGCTCGGTGGGCAACACATCGCCCCCGCCGCTTTCTACCACGCATTTGCACATGGCGCAGGTGCCGCCTCCGCCGCATGCTGACGGGAGGAAAATCTTTTCGTTGGCCAACGTCGACAGCAGGGAGCTTCCTGCCGAAACCGTCACCACTTTTTCACCATTGATGGTGATCTTGACGGGTCCCGATTGCACCAGCTTTTTCTGCGCATACAGCAACAGCACCACCAGCATCAGGATGACAAACGTGAAGGCAACAATGGAAAGGGAAACTATGGAGAACATAGCGTTCAGAATTAAGACCACAAATATATTGACAGGGCGCTAAAAACACTGCTCCGGCCAACATTTTCCCATTTCCATCGCCCTAGGCCGCCACCAGGTCCTCCTGTTTTGCGTGCGTGGCCGTTTGTGGCACCGCTCCCTCCGCTAATATGATGCTAATGTCCTCCCGTTCCGACCACCGTGACAATGTGTCCAGTGTAATCTCACCCGCAAGTCGATGGGCATGCCGGGTTTTCTCTCCTCCGCGGAATCGAACAAAATCCGAAGGCGAGATGCGTATGGACGGATCGCAGCTGATGACCACGTCCACCGTTCCTTCCGCACTGAATGACAACTCTTTTTCCTGAATTTCTTTCCGGTACTCGTACCGGTAGTCATATCGCAGTGCGCTGATATCGGAGAGAACGGCCGAACCGGTCGGGTTGCCGCCCGCTCCCTTTCCCGTGAAAAGCTGCTCTTCGGCAAAAAGTCCTTCCACACTCACGGCATTGAATTCATTGTTTACTGCAAACAAGGCATGGCCTTCTCCAACAAATTTCGGAGCCACCAGCCCAATAATCTTGTCACCCTGGCGGTAGGCGCCGGCCACAAGCCGGATGCGCAGGTTTTGTTCCCGGGCGTAGGAAAGGTCTGAGGCACTGATCCGGTCGATACCTACACGAATGATCTCTTCCGGGCGTACTCGCAATCCATAGGCATGTGTGATCAGAATCGAAAGCTTATAGGAAGCATCAAACCCCTTCACGTCAAGGGTCGGATCAGATTCGGCAAAACCATTATCCTGTGCTTCACGCAATGCTTCCCGGTACGTAGCCCCCTGCTCAGTAATCTTAGTCAGGATGTAGTTTGTACTGCCGTTTACGATTCCCTCGATGCGGTTGATCCGATCGTTGTCATAGTACTCTTCCAGGTTTCTGATGATGGGAATGCTGCCACAAACCGCACCTTCGTATAGCACGGGCCTTCCAAACTTGTCTGCCAGTGCACGCAATTCATCCAGATGGGTGGCCACCATCTTCTTGTTGGCGGTAACGACGGCCTTTCCTTGTTGCAGCGACAATTGCACGATCTCCCACGCCTTCTCAGCATCATCAATAAGTTCGACGATAACATCGATTTCCGGGTCGTTCAACAACTCTTCACCGTGGGTCGTAAAGTAGTTAGCCGGCAACGAGCGCGATTTTTCCGGATGTTTGATACCTATCTTCCGTATCTCCGTTTCCAGACCATGGGTTTCCGTGAGCACACGGTACAATCCCTGCCCGACGCAACCAAAGCCAAAAAGTCCTAAGGTCAGTTTCTTCTTCATGATCACTTAACGGTTACCGTTTCACTTTTCAAGGCGTTGCTGCGCTTCAGTGCACGAAAGGCGTTCTTCAGATCGGCGATCAGGTCTTCGGCATCTTCAATTCCGCACGAAAGCCGAATGAGGGAGTCCGATATGCCTGAATGCAGCCGTCTTTCACGCGGGATCGATTTATGTGTCATTTGTGCGGGGTGACAAAGAAGACTCTTCACGCCGCCAAGGCTTTCGGCCAGTTTGAAATAGGTTGTCGACGTCACAAATTCCACCGCAGCAGCCTCGGTATCGTCTTTCAGCACGAAGGAGACGATGCCTCCAAACAGTCCGCTTTGCTGGCGGGATGCAATCGCATGATTCTTATGAGTAGAAAGGCCCGGGTAGTAGACTTTGGCCACGCACTCATTTTCCGTGAGAAATTCGGCCACCTTTTGGGCGGTGCGACATTGGCGTTCCACCCGAAGGGTGACCGTTTCGATGCCACGGATAAGCAGCCAGCAATCCTGGGGCCCGAGGATTCCGCCCGAGGCATTCTGAATAAACTTGATCTTCTCTGCGAGTTCAGGGGATTGGACAATCACAAGTCCCGCCACAAGATCCGAATGCCCTCCGAGGTATTTGGTGCCACTGTGAACCACAATATCAGCTCCCAATTTCAGCGGCTGCTGCAGCACGGGCGACGCAAACGTATTATCAACCACTACCCAGGCGCCACGGGCATGGGCTATGGCAGCGATCTTCTCGATATCCGAGATCTTAAGTGTCGGGTTCGTGGGCGACTCAAGCCAAACCAACTTCGTCTTGTCAGAAATGCAGTCGATTACATGGTCAGCGTCTGTGGTGTCAACGTAGGAGATCTTTATGCCAAATTTTTGGTAGACGTGCGTGAACAGGCGATACGCCCCGCCATAGATGTCGTCTACGGCAACAATCTCATCCCCGGCGCTCAGGAGCTTGAGCACGGCGTCGATAGCCGCCAAGCCTGTAGCGAATGAGAACCCGGCCTTTCCGCCCTCAAGCTCAGCTACGATCTTCTCGAGCGCCGAGCGTGTCGGGTTGTTGGAGCGACCATAGTCGTAGCCTTTGTTTACACCGGGTGCCTCCTGCACGTAGGTGGCTGTTTGATAAATCGGAACGGAGATTGCGCCGGTCAATTCGTCGACCGGAACCGAGTGAATAAGTTGTGTTGTTTTGCCCATGGCAAGTGAATGTTTTGGTTTGACATGATCACTTACCGAGAAGGCATACCGGAAAAAGCAAAAAGCTCTTCCGACAAATCAGAAGAGCTTGACGTTTTTGGTAAAAAGTTCAAAGCTGATTCTAACTTATCTTTCCCCGATTATTCGAGGATGGATTTGGCACCTTATCTCGAACTAACGTCCGGATAGGTTGTCAAGGCTTCATCGGGCCATTACCCTCTGCCTTTCTTGATAAGCGAAATTTTAAAGAACGTGGGCAAAGATAACATCCGAATGCACGAACAAAACAAGCGCATGGCTGAAAATAATTTCACCGGCCAACCGATGAACGATCGTTAGTCCCTTGCAAGCATCAAGTTTTCAGCGAATTAGCACGGTCACTCGCGCACACTAGACCGAACGCAAAATCAACTGAATTTGCCCGGCATGATAAACATCGTGCTGTACGATTCCATGCAACAGGGTGTAGTACGTGTACCGTTGCGTGTTGCTGGGAACAAGTTCACCCAGCCTGTTTTCGGGGAAAGCATTCGCTGCGGCGAGGAGTTCTTCCTGGCTCTTTTTCAGTCGGTCAATGGCTTCGCTCCACAAGATGCCGGTAGTCGAAGGAAAGTTGGCATCATCCGAAACCCGGTAGTCATTGTCGCCCTGTAGCCTTCGCGTGGTGAACGTGCGCCAGCTGATCATGTGCAGGAGGAGTTCAAGAACAGAATGACTCTTGCCCACCCGCAGGTTGGCGTGCTCCGGTTTGACCTGGACAAGAATATCCATGAGAGACGGGCCGTACCAAGGCCCCTTGTCGAAGGTCTTGCTAATCAATCGCACGATGCGTTCTGTTTCTGTTGTCATTTTTAGCGCTTAATGATGTCACTACAAGCTACCGGATTAATCGCATTTTGGCTCTCCAAAATATTCTCATTTTGAGACAACTGCTCCCATCTTTGGACAGAACGGTAGCGGAAAGCTCGAAATTGACCCAAAAAGAGGGTTGGCATGGTTATGTCATACTATACTCCAAACAAGGAGAACTTATGACAACCTTATTGGAACTCTATCACAATGGCACCCTCGACTACCTGGTGAGAACCCGGGTGGTGAGCACGACGATTCTCTCGTACATCCAGTACTATGAGGATTTCCAGGGTTTGAAGAGTGAGGGCAAGACCTACCGTGAATCTGTGCGTCTCCTCTCCCTTCAACATCATGTTTCGGAAACCACCATTAAGAAGGGTATCCGGATTGTGACCGCCGCCCAGCGAATTGAACATTCACCCCTGACCATCGCCGTATGATCGTCAGATGACGGGGCATAGCTCCGGACATCAGGAAGGCTGCCGGCAGGCAGCCTTCTTTGTTTTTGGGCTGTCCGGACTTAACTTGAAAAGCTAACCCCGCCAATCATGCCCGAACAGGGAATGGTGCGCATCTTCGTCGTTGAAGATGACCCCGTCTATACAAAATTCATGAAGTATGTTCTCGGGCTAAATCCTGACTGGGAGGTTACGTGCTTCAGCAAAGGGTCCGAATGCCTGGAAAATCTTCATAGGCGACCCGCGGTAATCACCCTGGATTACTCTCTTCCCGACATGCCCGGCGAAAAACTGCTTGATCAGATCCGGGATTTCGATCCGGAGTTGCCCGTCATTGTTGTTTCTGCCCAGGAAAAGATTCGCACGGCCGTTGAGTTACTGAAAGCCGGAGCGTTCGATTACATCAGCAAAGACGAAGAGGCGCGCGAGCGCATTCTCAATTCCATTCAAAACGCGCTGAATCAATCTTCCCTGCTTCGGGAAATCGGCAGGCTGCGCAGTGAAATCTCGGCCCGCTACGATTTCGAGAAGGACGTTATCGGGCTGAGCACGTCGATGCGCAACATCTTCCCGCTTCTGGAGAAGGCCGCCAAGACCAATATCACCGTAACCATCACCGGGGAAACGGGAACCGGAAAAGAACTGGTGGCGAAAGCCATCCACTATAACTCGGACCGGAAATCGAAACCCTTTGTGGCCGTCAACCTGGCTGCTATTCCCCGTGAGTTGGCCGAAAGTGAGCTCTTCGGCCATGAAAAGGGAGCTTTCACCGGTGCCCAGGCTAGGCGGCTGGGTCGGTTCGAAGAGGCCCAGGGCGGCACCTTGCTTCTCGATGAGATCGGTGAAATGGATCTCAACCTGCAAGCCAAACTCCTTCGTGTCCTGCAGGAAAAAGAGCTCACGCGCGTCGGCGGTAACGAAGTGGTGAAGCTTAATGTGCGCATTATGGTGGCTACGCACCGAAACCTCGAGGAAGAAATTCAGGGGGGAAAATTTCGTAACGACCTCTATTACCGATTGCTGGGACTTCGTATTCATCTTCCACCACTCCGCGAACGTGGCAAGGACACATTGGCCATCGCCAAGCATTTCCTCGACCGATTCGCCAGGGAAAACAAGATGGGTAAGTTGCGAATGTCATCCGAAGCCCAGGAGAAACTGATGAGCTACTCGTTTCCGGGCAATGTGCGCGAATTGAAATCGGTGGTCGAGCTGGCTGCTGTCATGTCGGAAGGTGGCGAAGTCCGTGCGCAAGACATCACTTTTACCCAGGTAAGGTCATCCACTGAAATTCCAACCGCAGAGATGACGCTACAAGAATACACGTATCGACTGATCCGCTCCTACCTTAACAAGTACAGCAATAATGTCCCGGAAGTGGCGAAGCGGCTCGGTATCAGCAAATCATCAATCTACAGGTACCTGAAGGAAATGGAGCAGGCGGGCATATGAAGTCCCTTTCATCATACGTCAGAAAAGGAAAGTTTTACCAATCCGTAGTCGATGTGGGCTCCGACCTCATTATCATTGTCGACTATTCGGGTACGATATACTACCACAATGCTGCGGTACGCGACCTGGGTTATCGCTCCGGAAGTTTGAATGGCAAAAGCTTTTTCAGCCTGACCTCTCCCGACCAGGTGCCCGCTCTGCAACGTGACTTCAACAAGTGCTGCCGCACAGCGTCTTCCGAAGCGATAGAGTTTGAGATCGTTACCAAGTCCGGTGAGCGACGATATTTCCTGTTCAACGCCATCAACCTAAAACATCAGGAAGGACTGGAGGGCATGATTCTCGATTGCCGCGACATCACCCAAAGCAAGCGGATGGCCCAGGAACTGATCGAAGCCCAAAAAGCCAAAGATCTATTCCTGGCCAACATCAGCCACGAAATCCGTACTCCAATCAACGGCATAGTCGGAATGACCACGCTGCTCAGTCAGGACACTTCGCCCGAAGAACAACATCAATACCTGACGGCCATCCGCACAGCCGCCGAGAACCTGAAAGTGATTATCAACGACATTCTGGATCTGGCCGCCATCGAGTCAGGCAAAATGGCGTATGAACAGATTCCGTTTGATCTACGCCATCTTTTGCAAACGCTAGTAGATACCTATCGCTTGCAGTCGCTGGAAAAGCAATTGGATCTTCGCGTTGAAATGACCAGCGATGCTGATCGCACCTGGATGGGCGACCCGGTACGGCTAAACCAGATCCTGACAAACCTTCTCGGCAATGCACTGAAATTCACTCATGAGGGCTCGATCATACTGCGCTGCACTGCTGAGAAGAAATCCAGGAACGCTACCCATCTGCGCTTTGATGTAATGGATACGGGGATAGGTATACCCGCCGACAAACTCTCGGACATCTTCGAGAGCTTCACCCAGGCCGACGCCAGCATAACCCGCCGGTATGGCGGTACCGGCTTGGGGCTTACTATTGCACGGGAACTGGTTACGGCGCTGAAAGGAAGAATCATCGTCGACAGCGAATTTGGCAAGGGCTCTACCTTTACCGTCGTTTTGCCGTTTTCGGAAGCCAAGGGAAAACCCACCAAAATCCCTGTCAGGCAGGAAACTCAACTGGATGGATTGCTTGCTTTTCAACCCCTGAGCGTCCTACTTGTCGAAGACAATGAGATCAATCGCCTGTACGCCTCCAGCCTCCTCAAGCGTTGGAACTGCAAAGTGGAGATGGCCGATAACGGCAAAGAGGCAATCGAAAAACTCGCTGTTCAACACGTAGACCTTGTCCTGATGGATGTGCAAATGCCGGTGATGGACGGATATGAGGCTACCCGCAGGATTCGTGCCAGCAAGGATGCGACCAGTCAATTGCCCATCATCGCGCTGACTGCCAACGCCTCCGTGAAGGACGCCGACAAATGCCTGGAGGCCGGAATGAACGAATGTCTCACCAAACCGTTCACACCCGATCAGCTTTTCTCCCGTTTGCAAAAGTATAAGCCATTACGCCCCGACTTAGCCCCTAAGAAGTTCATCAACCTGGGCTATCTCCACCGTGCCTCACAGCAGGATCCTGAATTCGTCAAGACTATGGTCAAAGCGATGATCAGCAGCTTGCCCGGCAGCATTCAGGACATTCGGCAGCAGAAGGATAATCAGAACTGGACGGCTGTTGCTGCGGCTGTTCATCGCATCAAGTCTTCACTGGCCATGATGGGCATGGAGAAATCTCGCAAAGATGCTGCGCTTATCGAAGAGCTCGTTTACAACAAAAAGACCGATGAGGTTGCGGCGCTCACCTCAACCTTGTGCAATCAACTCGACCGCGCGTTGGAGGAACTCAAGGGATTGGAAATCTCCCGTTAATCAGGTCAGCATTCCCCCATCGACCTGGAGAACCTGGCCGGTGATGTAGGCTGACATGTCCGACGCCAGGAACACGCAGGCATCAGCAACATCCTCTGGTTTGCCTCCACGCTTCAGTGGAATGGCATCGCGCCACATCTGCACCACTTTTTCATCCAGCTTGCCTGTCATTTCTGTCTCAATGAACCCAGGGGCAATGGCATTGGAACGGATATCGCGCGAGCCCAATTCAAGCGCTACTGACTTTGTGAAGCCGATGATGCCTGCCTTTGATGCCGCATAGTTGGCCTGGCCCGCATTCCCTTTCAGTCCCACCACGGAAGTCATGTTGATGATGGATCCCGACTTCTGTTTCATCATCGGTTTGCAGGCCGCCTTTACCGTATTGAAGCAGCTCTTCAGATTCACCTGGATGATCTTGTCCCAGGCTTCCTCGGTCATGCGAAGAAGGAGATTGTCCATGGTAATGCCTGCGTTGTTAACCAATATATCCAAGGAGCCAAACTCCGCAACCACATCGTTGATCAGTTTGTCGGCCTGTCCGAAGTCCGATGCATCCGAACGATAGCCCTTAGCCTTCACCCCTTTGGCAGTAAGTTCGGTCTCGAGCGCCATACCCTGTTCCACGCTCGAGAGATAGGTGAACGCCACGTTGGCGCCTTGCTCGGCAAAACGGAGCGCAATACTGCGTCCGATTCCTTTGGAAGCGCCTGTGATCAGCGCCGTTTTATTCTGAAGAAGCTTCATTCCGTGAAGGTTTATTTGGGTGCTAAAAATTGAGTTTGCAGGTCAAAAATAGCGTTTTTCATTGATCTCTTTCCGGCTATCTTTGGCCGAAACTTTTACCGTATGGCAAACTTCGATCTCATCGTTATCGGTTCAGGCCCGGGCGGCTATGTGGCTGCTATCCGCGCTTCCCAACTGGGCATGAAAGTCGCTGTTGTGGAGAAAGCGGAACTCGGTGGCATCTGTCTCAACTGGGGTTGCATTCCGACCAAAGCCCTGCTGAAGAGCGCCAATGTGTTTGAGTATCTGCAGCACGCAGCCGACTACGGCATCACGGTAAAAGAAGCTGCACCCGATATGACGGCCATGGTCAAGCGGAGTCGAGATGTGGCCGCCAGTATGAGCAAGGGCGTTCAGTTTCTCTTCAAGAAGAATAAAATCGAACAAATTGCCGGACACGGCAAATTGAAGAAGGGCGGCAAGGTGGAAGTGACCGACGACGCCGGCAAGAAGACCGAATACGAAGCCAAACACATCATCCTTGCCACAGGAGGCCGCTCTCGCGAACTGCCGGCCATGAAGATCGATGGCAAGAAGATCATCGGTTACCGTGAGGCGATGGTGCTGCCCAAGCGCCCCCAGAAATTGCTGGTGGTTGGATCAGGGGCCATAGGCGTAGAGTTCGCCTACTTCTACAACACCATCGGAACGGAGGTAACCATTGTCGAATTCCTGCCCCGCATAGTGCCAGTGGAAGATGAAGAAGTTTCAAAAGCGTTGGAGAAATCCTTCAAGAAAGCCGGAATGACCATTCACGTCAATTCCGAAGTAACAAAGGTTGACACCAGCGGGCCGCATTGCGTTTCCACAGTTAAGACTCCCACCGGCGAAATCAAAATTGAGACGGACATCGTGCTCTCCGCCGTGGGCATCACCACCAACCTGGAAAACCTGGGTCTTGAAGAAGTGGGCGTGAAAACAGACAAAGGCAAGGTTATTGTCGACGACTTTGGCAAGACCAATTTACCCGGTGTATATGCCATCGGAGACATTACCCGTGGGCCCGCACTGGCACACGTAGCTTCCGCTGAAGGAATTAGCTGTGTAGAGAAGATCGCCGGCAAGAATCCCGAGGCTATTAATTACAACAACATTCCTGGATGCACCTACTGCTCCCCCGAAATCGCTTCGGTGGGATTCACTGAAGAAGCGGCCAAGAAAGCGGGTTATCAAATCAAAGTGGGTAAGTTTCCCTTCACGGCTTCCGGTAAGGCCAAGGCCGGCGGCGCTGCCGATGGGTTCGTAAAAGTCATTTTCGACGCAAAATACGGCGAGTGGTTGGGCGCCCACTTCATAGGCGCAAACGTAACGGAAATGATCGCCGAGGTGGTTGTGGCCCGCAAGCTCGAAACCACCGGGCATGAAATCATCAAATCAATACATCCTCATCCTACCATGAGCGAGGCCATCATGGAGGCTGCGGCTGCCGCTTATGGCGAGGTAATTCACCTCTGAACGGTCCTTCCACCCCAGCTCGTAACCCTGCATTGAACGCTGGGATCAGCTGTTCATGGCTACTCCAGGCCGACGGGCGAGATTTCCCCCTTCCATGAGCTACCAGGCGTATCCATTGCCTGAACAAACGCATTTACCATGCATTTCCCATTCAAGTTCTACCAGCACAGGGCCAGGGTCTTCGGCGTGTTGCTTGTGCTGTCCCTCCTGGTCTATTTCCTGCTGCGCGCCCTGATGTAGGCGGGTCGCCGAATTCAGCCCCACTTCATTTCTGCAAGGTCTTGCAAAATCTTACATGCGAAAGGCCCTTCTGGCGCTTGCGGTGAGCGGGAATAACTGACTGTCCACCTTTGGAGGACAAACCACTACGTCGTATGAAAATTGTGTTGAGGATTTTTTCACTCGTATTCTTTGCCTCATTATCCTGCCCGGCGCAGGAAAAACTGCTGGGCACCGTAAGCAGCGTACTTGACGGGAACACCATCGAGGTAACTACGTACGAACAGGAAACGTACAAAGTACTTCTGCACGGCATAGACAGTCCTGAGCCCGGTCAGCCCCACCATGAACAATCCACCGAGTACCTGAAGAAACTGCTTCTCCGAAAGCACGTCATGATTGCCCTGAAAGGCAGGGATCGCCACGGCAACCGCCTGGGCGAGATTCACATTGATGGCGCCCCGGATCCCCGTCATGAAATGGTGAAGGCGGGCATGGCCTGGACTTCCGAGCGGCAACCTGATCCAGAACTCGAAGCCCTCAAAGAAGAAGCCCGTCAGAAAAACATTGGCCTGTGGAAAGAGGAAAATCCCACCCCGCCGTGGACGTATCGGAGGCAGCAGACACTTGCCGAAGCCAAGAGCAGCTAACCGTACCTGGCAACGTGTCACCAAAGGAGGCAATTGGGCATTCTGCTGTCGGACAATGAAGCACAATATCCAAATCACTGCTTCGTTCTCTCCGTATGAAAAAAGTCCTTTGTTTGCTGGCCTTGCTGCTGGGATTCACCTGTATTGTTGACGCCCAACAGGTTCCTACCTCCCGCGAGCCCGCGAAGAGTCGGGGGATTTTTAGCCCGCGCCATGCGAAGACCGTTAAGCACAAGCGGCAAAAAGTGGAGCACACGGCACAATATGAGTTCTATGAACGTGTGGAACAGGCGGCCAAAGACCGGCAACGCATGCTCAAGTACCTCGACAAACGCCAGTTCAAGGATCACCGCTATTTTGGCCACAAGAGGATTCCCAAGCGGAGGCCGCCACATAAGATGCGATATTGTAACGAGTGCGGAGTCAGGCATTGAGGGATCGCCTAAGCACGAGTGGAAGCGGCTTAGGTCACTGAAACGCGCTGAGCTCCACGCGGAGACTAGTCGCCCGAACCGGGCTCCCGTACCTTGCTGCTAATGGCCTGGCTTAGCAGTCTGATATCTTCCCCGGTACCCTCCAGCCCCCACATCATTTCCCGTCATTCTTTCGTAATATCGTGACACATTCATCATGGAACTCAACCGTCACCTGGAGCACACCGTGCTCAGTCCAACGTTGAAGATCGGCGACATCGACCGTGTCGTTGATGAGGCAAGGCAATACAACTTTTTGGGCATCTGCATTCCACCGTTCTGGGTAAAGCGCGCCCGGCGGGAAGCAGGGAACGATTCCATCACCGTCGTCACCGTGGCGGGGTTCCCGTTGGGGTACAACATGACAGAAACCAAGCTGGACGAAGTCAAACGCGCCATCGACAACGGCGCCCATGAAGTAGATGTGGTCTGGAACATCAGCGCCTTCAAGACGGGCATGCCCTGGGCAAAGATTGAAATTGCCAAGTGTGCCAAGGCCTGCCATGACCAACACACCTTGCTTAAGGTAATCATCGAAACAGCCTATTTGAGTGACGATGAAATCAAACAGGGCTGCGCACTGTGTGCCGACGCGGGGGCGGACTTCGTCAAGACCAGCACAGGCTTCGCTCCTTCCGGGGCAAAAGTTGAGCACATCCGGCTTATGCGCGCTTCGCTTCCACCCAGCGTAGGCATCAAAGCATCCGGCGGAATCAAAACGCGTGAGCAGGCAGTCGAACTCATCGACGCCGGAGCTGATCGCATTGGCACGTCTTCGGCCGTCGCCATGATGAACAACACGACACCCTGACCTAACCCTTCTTACCCATGAATCCGGAATTCTTTCCCACCGACGAATCCATTCCTGCCGCCGTCCGAGCCCCGGAATTTATCGAGCAGCGCGCATACCTTATCAACGGCGAGTTGCGCTCCTGGAAGGGCGAATTGAACCCGGTAGCCAGTCCGGTGTTTATTCGCGATGGGGCCAACCTCATACAGAAGATACTTGGCAGCACTCCCCTGCTCACTTCCAAAGAAGCGCTGGAAGCTCTGGACGCCGCCGTGGCCGCCTACGACCTTGGTCATGGTCTCTGGCCCCGGATGACCGTGATCGAACGAATCGAGCACGTGGAGCGCTTTCTCGTTCGCATGCGTGAACAGCGAACCCGTGTGGTCAATCTGCTCATGTGGGAAATAGGCAAAACCCAGAAGGATTCTGAGAAAGAGTTTGACCGCACCTGCGATTACATTCTCGATACGATCCGTGCGCTCAAGGACCTGGACCGCAGCTCATCCCGGTTCATTGAAGAGCAGGGTATCATGGGGCAAATCCGCAGGGTGCCGCTTGGCGTGGCGCTTTGTATGGGTCCCTACAACTATCCGCTCAACGAAACCTTTACAACTCTCTTCCCGGCCCTCATTATGGGCAACACCGTTGTGTTCAAGCCGGCGAAGTACGGCGTGCTCCTGATTCAGCCCTTGCTTGAAGCCTTCCGTGACAGTTTCCCGCCCGGTGTCATCAACATCATTTATGGCCGCGGCCGTGAAACCGTCGGTGCGCTGATGGAAACCGGGAAGCTGGATGTGTTCGCCTTCATCGGGACAAACAAAGGCGCCAACGACCTGAAGAAACTCCATCCCAAGCCACACCGAATGAAGGCCATTCTCGGCCTCGATGCGAAGAACCCCGCCATTATCCTTCCTGACGCCGATCTGAACAATGCTGTATCGGAATGCGTTACAGGCACTCTTTCATTCAATGGGCAGCGGTGTACGGCATTGAAAATCCTTTTTGTGCATAAGAGTATCGTCGCCGAATTCATCAAGCGCTATTGCGAAGCCATCGCCAAGCTCAAAGGCGGGATGCCCTGGGAATCAGGAGTGAGCCTCACGCCGCTTCCCGAGCCGGGCAAGACGGAATACCTTCAGGGCCTGGTGGATGATGCCGTGGCGCAGGGGGCCCGTGTATTGAATCCGGGTGGCGGAAAATCATTTCACACCTATTACCATCCCACCGTTTTGTTTCCCGTCAACGACAAAATGAGGGTCTACTACGAAGAGCAGTTCGGCCCCATCATCCCGATCGTTCCCTTTGAAAGCGACGAAGAGCCCGTGCGTTATGTGCTCAATTCTCATTTCGGCCAACAGCTGAGCCTTTTTGGGACGGATTCAAAACGCATCGCCCGATACATTGATGATTTTTCCAACCAGGTGGGGCGCATCAACATCAACACGCAATGCCAGCGCGGCCCGGATTCGTTCCCGTTCAACGGGCGGAAGGATTCCGCAGAGGGAACGCTCTCTGTTGCCGACGCTTTGCGGGTATTTTCCATTCGGACGCTGGTGGCGGCCAAGACCACGGAAGACAATAAGAAACTGGTGGGCACGATCCTCCGCAATCGGGAGTCCGCCTTCCTTACGACCGATTATATCTTCTAAATTGTGAAAGCCGCCATCCTCCGTATTTCCGGAAAAGTACAGGGTGTCTTTTTTCGTGCTTCTACCCAGGAAGTCGCGCTGCGGCTCGAAGTGAATGGATTGGTAAGGAACGAACGGGATGGCAGCGTCTACATTGAAGCCGAGGGTTCGGAGGAGAAAATGAATCAATTTATCGCCTGGTGCAGACACGGCCCGACCCGCGCCCAAGTGGTGACCTTTGTCATGCAAGAAACCAGCCCAAAGAACTATGTTGGATTTAAAGTTGATCGATAATGCTGGGCAAGCTGATTCAAAAGAATAACGAGTTCTGGACCGAAGACCGGAGCCTGACCGCATTGCTGGCGTACGTTCTGGTGAACACCTTCCTTGTTTTGCCGTTTGCACATTTCCGATCGGGCGAATTCTCCTATGCCGTCATCTATTCGTTAATGCTTCTTTCCGGTGTGTCTGCCATGGGTGTAAACTTTCATGCGAAGGTGGCCATCCTTGTGCTGGCCGTTGTTTCCTTCGCCACGCACTGGACCCTCCGCTTTCAGCCCCTGTTTGCCATCCGCGTTGCTGACGATGTGCTGGCCATGGTGTTCTTTATCGTGCTCATTGTGGTTGTACTGAAACACATCTTCCGCGAGGGTGACATTACTTTTCATCGCATCCAGGGCGCCATTGCCGTCTACCTCATTGTGGGATTAGTGTTCTCCAAGGCCTATCACTTCGTGTACCTGCTGGACTCCGGAGCCTTTGGCATGCCCGATATTCAGACGGACAATGAGTCATTCTACTCCCGGTTCGTTTACTTCAGCTACGTGACCCTTACCACGCTGGGTTATGGCGACATCACGGCCATCAACCTGGGCGCCAAATCACTGGTGATGATTGAAGGATTGGTGGGTCAATTGTTCCCGGCCATCATGATCACACGGCTGGTGACCCTGGAATTAGAATCCAGAAAAAACCGGAAAGGGGATTCTTCCCTTTGATCCGAATAAATTGCGCTCCGCCCTGCTGAGGTCATTCTGGGCGAAAACCCGTGAGTAAAATCGGGCTGATTTCTCCTTTCGCTGCTTCAGGCCATTTCAAACGACTCGGCTGACGCCTTCTTCATGTATCCTTCATAATCGAAAGGAATATCCCCGCCTTCCAGCAGGCATCCTTCCGGGATCGTCGGGTAGATTTCTTCATAGGTCTTCACCAGGTTCATGAAGACGCGACGGTAGACATGTGTCCGATTGATCTTCTCCGGGTCATCAATTCCCATGGCACCCATCAATTCAACAAAACTCTCGACCGTGTTTTTGTGGAAATTGGCTACCCGTTGTTTTTTATCCTCCACGACAAGTCCTTTCATGAAATAGGGATCCTGAGTCGCTACGCCGGTGGGGCATGTGTTCTTGTTGCATTCCAGCGCCTGGATGCAGCCGAGCGCCATCATCATGGCCCGGGCGCAGTTGCAGGTGTCGGCCCCCAGCGACATGGCGCGGAGAATATGGAACCCGGTAAGCACTTTGCCTGAGGCGATAATTTTCATTTCATCACGGATGCCAAATCCGCGGAGCGAATTGTCGACAAAGGCCAGTGCATCCAACAAGGGCATGCCTACGAAGTTGGTGAACTCGGGCGGGGCAGCACCCGTACCGCCCTCTCCACCGTCGACCGTAATGAAGTCGGGATAGATGTTGTTCTTTACCATGGCTTTGCAGATCGAAAGGAATTCCGTCTTGCGGCCGATGCAAAGCTTAAATCCGACAGGTTTCCCTCCCGAAAGTTCTCTTAACCGACGAACAAATTGAAGCAGTTCCTCGGGCGTGCTGAATGCACTGTGGAATGGTGGTGAAAAGACTGTTGTTCCAGGTTTTACCAGCCGGATCGCCGCGATCTCCGGTGTGTTTTTCTTCGCCGGCAGTATGCCTCCATGACCCGGTTTCGCTCCCTGCGAAAGCTTGATCTCGATCATCTTCACACTGGGCCGCGTGGCATTCTTTGTAAAGGCGTCGTCTGAAAACTTGCCATCTTCTGTGCGCGCACCGAAATAACCCGTGCCAATCTGCCAGATTATGTCGCCGCCCGGCTCGAGGTGGTAGGGGCTCAGTCCGCCTTCGCCGGTATTGTGTGCAAAACCGCCAATCTTCGCGCCGGCATTCAGCGACAGGATGGCATTCTTGCTCAGGGAGCCAAAGCTCATCGCTGAAACGTTTAACACGCTCATCGCGTACGGCTGTTTGCATTCCTTTCCCCCGAATTTAATCCGAGGGTTGTGATCCATGTTGTGAAAGTCTTTTGGGGCAATGGAATGCGTAATCCACTCGTACCCCTCGGCATAGACATCCAATTGAGTACCAAAAGGCACCGTGTCGATTTGTTTCTTGGCCCGCTGATAAATTACCGATCGTTCATTCCGATTGATGGGGGCTCCGTCTGTATCCGACTCCACAAAGTACTGCTGGATCTTCGGCCGGAGGTCTTCGAACACGTAGCGCAGCCGACCGGCCACCGGAAAGTTGATGCGTATGGACTGCCGCGTCTGCAGCATGTCCTGTATGCCCATAACGACAATGGGGCCAACAATCACGAAGAGGAAAAGAACATCGATCCAGTAGAAGGACCAATAGATAAGGAGCGCAGTGACAGCAATGCTGCCAAGGATGAACCACTTTCTCATGGCGGTTTAGGGGTTTTTCAAATATAACGATTTTGCGCCGCGCGTCGGAGAGGACTCAGGCGACGCGGAGGATGCCCTTCTGCTTGTGGATTTTTACCTCAAAACGGTCCAGCAGGACTGCGTTCATCCGGTTGGCGGCCAGCTGCGCAGAGTTGTTTTCGGGCAGGAAGACAGTCAGGTCCAGTACGGCCTGGGCAAACTGCATTTCCTGGCAAAGCCGTGAAGTCCATTCCCGGAATGTGGCCGACCAGTCGTCTGCATACTTTTCATTGTGCTCACGTCCATCCCAGAGGAATGACAGCTGGTTTTCTCCAAACTTAAACCGATATACGCCGGCCAGCGTGTCGTAAAACGGATAGAGGGCATCCAGGCTCTTTGGGAAGTAGCTCGCGATCCGCTCGCTAAATGCATCATTCAACCCAAGCGGGTTGTTTACGCGCTGGTATGTTGCAATGGCTTTGTCGATGAGAATCGTAAGGAGACGGTCGCGCAATCGAAGCTGCGCATCTTCGAGGAGGTAATTCTTGTCATGCGGAAAGAATTTCCTTACCACCTGGCAAAGGGTTTTACAAAGATAGGTAAACGCGAGAACGTGCTAAAACGGAAACGTTAGCCCACCAGTTGCTCAACAATCCGGGTGATCGCAAGAAGGCCTTCCTGATCCGACCCATCGAAGTCGTTAATGCGGTCACTGTCCACATCGAGGACCATGATCACTTCACCCCGCTTCATAACCGGAAGTACGATCTCTGATTTCGACGCAGAACTGCAGGCGATGTGACCGGGGAACCGATCAACATCCGGGACCAGGATCACTCGCTTCTCCTTCCAGGATGTTCCACAAACCCCTTTACCGAAGTCAATGCGCGTACAGGCGACAGGTCCCTGGAAGGGCCCCAGCACCAGCTGATTTTCCTTCACCAGGTAAAATCCCACCCAGAAGAAATTCATGGACTGCCGGAGCGCAGCCGCAATATTGGAAAGATTTGCTACGAGGTCCGTTTCACCGGACACCAATGCCTGAATCTGCGGCACGAGTTCATCGTACCGCTCCTTCTTGCTCGCCGATGCCGATATGATAAGTTCTTCTGCCATCAGGATTGGGTGGGTGAGGTGGGGGGAGCAGGATCCTGGGGGACCACGGTGACGGTACTTTCCGTAGCGGTGGCCGTGCCGTTCATTTCAGGGATCGCCGACCCCTCTTCCATTTCTGACTTCGACTTAAAGTACGAACGCTGGAAGATCAGAATAAACAGTACACCGAGGAATATCGCTGAGTCCGCGATATTGAAGACAGGGCTGAAAAACATGAAGTACTCTCCGCCAAATAACGGCACCCACTCCGGCCAGTAGAATTCCAGGATGGGGAAGAAGAGCATGTCGATTACCTGGCCGTGAAACCAGGGTGTTGGCGCGTCAAAAGGGGCATTGTGCAAGTAAACTCCATAGAAGGTGCTATCGATCACGTTGCCAATGGCTCCGCCAAGAATCATGGCGAGACAGACAAGAAAACCGGCGGGCACTTGTCTTCGGATTGACCGGATCAGGAACACGGTTATGCCTGTCATGGCCATGATCCGAAAGCCGGTGAGCGCCAGTTTCCCAAATTCGCTTTCCCATCGTATGCCGAAGGCCATCCCCGGATTAAGCAGGTAGTGAAGGCGGAACCATTCCCCCAGTACGTTGATTTCTTCGTGAAGAACCATGTACCGATGCACCATCAGCTTGCTGGCCTGGTCGACAATAATTACCACCAGAACGATCAAAAAATATTTTATCCCTTTCATCACTTGCAATAACGTCAAAACTTCTCCCTCAGGCTTTCTTCACCCTGATGCTCAGATTGAAATCGTCCATATCCACCGAAGTACTCTCGGCAACACCTTCCTTCATTTCCAGGGCAATGGCCTGCGTCTCCCGGCTGATGTATTGGTTGTATGAACGTATGGCGCGCACGGCTTGTTCCTCAGCACCCCGGGTTTCCAGCTCAATGGTTATTTTGTCCAAGACTTCAAGACCCAGCTCTTTGCGGAGATTCTGTACCCGGTTCACGAAATCCCGTGCAATTCCCTCCTGTTTAAGCTCCTCGGTAACCTGAATATCGAGGGCAACGGTGATTGCCCCATCCGATGCCACCGACCACCCCGGAATGTCTTCCGAGCTGATGATCACATCTTCCGGTACAAGGTCAAAGCCCTCCTTTTTCAATCCCCCATCCTTCTCCAGCGCATTGATTTCCTCCTGGCTCATCGACTGAATCACGGCCGACACTTCCTTCATCCGTGCGCCGTACTGCTTACCCAGCTTGGGAAAATTAGGTTTCACTTTCTTCACCAGCAATCCCGACGCATCGTCGATGTACTCGACCGCCTTCACGTTGACTTCATTTTTGATGATATCCTCCACGCCCCTCACCAGGCTGGCAAACCGGTCATCGAGAACAGGCAGCAACACCTTTTGCAGCGGGGTGCGGACTTTGATCTTGCTGTTTTTCCGTATGGAATGAACCAGGGAACAGATGGTCTGGGCATAGCCCATCGAGCGCTCGAGTGTGGCGTCCATTCGCTCCCGCTCCGCTTTCACCAGCAAGGTGTGGTGCACCGACTCAAAACGCAGCGGGCTGTTCAGCTTTATGGCCTTGTCACGGATATTGTCGGTTAGTGACCGATACAGATGCTCGGCATAAAATGGTGCAATCGGCGACATCAGCTGGGCCACGACCACCAGGCTTTCGTAGAGCGTTTCATAGGCCGCCTTCTTGTCCTCGGAAAGTTCTCCCCGTGTCAGCGGCTGCCAGAAGCGTTTGCGGTTGAGGCGTACGTACCAGTTGGAGAGATGATCGTTGACAAATTCCTGGATGGCACGGGCCGCTACTGTCGGTTCGTACTCTTCGTACGCTTGGGTCACTTCGAGGATCAAGGTCTGGAGTTTGGAGATGATCCACCGGTCAAGGGTTGAAAGTTTGGCGTAGGGGATGACATTGGATTCATCTTTTACAAAACCGTCGATGTTGGCGTACAAGGCAAAAAACGAGTAGGTGTTCATCAGCGTGCCGAAGAACTTGCGCTGGGTTTCCACAAGGCCGTTCATGTCGAACTTGAGGTTATCCCAGGGAGGGGCGTTCTCCATCATGTACCATCGCACCACATCCGGTCCAAATTTTTCAATGGTTGTAAAGGGATCAACCACATTGCCTTTCCGTTTCGACATCTTGTTGCCGTCCTTGTCGAGCACCAGTCCATTGGAGATGACATTCTTGAACGCAACACTTTCATACAGTAGCGAGGCGATGGCGTGCAGGGTGAAGAACCATCCGCGGGTCTGATCAACGCCCTCTGCGATATAGTCGGCTGGGAAAGCCCCCTTCCATCCGGACCGGAATGGCTGCGGATCGTTCTTGGCCAGTTTCTCGCTGTCGATTCCCCACTGCGCATACGGCATCGCGCCGGAGTCGAACCACACATCGATGAGATCGGGCTCCCGATACATCGGCTTGCCGGATGGACTCACCAACACGATCTCGTCGACAAAAGGGCGATGGAGGTCGATTGAATTTCCCTCCAGCCTTACGTTTGATTTGATTCCTGCCTTTTCCGCCTTGGCCATCTCGGACTTCAGCTCCATCACCGAACCGACACACAACTCTTCCTTGCCATCCGTGGTTCTCCAGATGGGGAGCGGGGTGCCCCAGAAACGTGAGCGTGAAAGGTTCCAATCCACCAGGTTCTCGAGCCAATTGCCGAAGCGTCCGGTACCGGTTGACTCCGGCTTCCAGTTGATGGTATTGTTCAGCTGAACCATCTTCTCTTTCAATGCGGTGGTCCGGATAAACCACGCGTCAAGCGGATAGTAGAGCACCGGCTTGTCGGTACGCCACGAATGCGGGTAGGTGTGTTCGTACTTTTCTACCTTGAAGGCCTTGTTTTCTTCCTTGAGAATGATCGAGATGATGACGTCCGTGGTCTTGTAGTCCGGGTTTGACTCGTCCTCATCCGTATAGTTCTTTACATAGAAGTCATTTTCGCCAAGTGGCTTGTGCGTTTTGATCTTGTAGCGCTCAACCCCTTCGAGCAAGCGGGCGCCGATTTCTTTTACAAACTTTCCTTTCTTGTCGACGGTCGGAACCTCATGGCCGGCTTCGTCACGAATGGTCAGTGGAGGAATGCCATGTTGCTTCGCGACACGGAAGTCGTCGGCGCCGAAGGTGGGCGACGTGTGTACCACCCCGGTTCCGTCTTCCGTTGTGACGAAATCACCGGCAACGATCTGGAAGGCTTTGTCAACCGCGGTGAGAGGCTGCAAATAAGGCATTAACTGTTCATATCGAACACCGACCAACGCTGCTCCACTGAACTCCTTTTCAATTTTGAAAGGGATGGCCTTGGCTCCCGGCGCGTAATCATCCATCGACAGCTCCCTGTTCTTGTCTGAAAAGTACCGGCCCACCAAGTCCTTCGCCAGAACCACCCGAACGGGCTTGAAGGTGTATTGATTGAACGTGGAAACGAGCACATAGGGAATCGTTGAACCGATCGCCAGCGCCGTGTTTGAAGGAAGCGTCCAGGGTGTGGTCGTCCACGCAAGCACATAGACGTCGTTCGGGTCATTGCCAAACAAGAAATCCGACTTGCTATCACGGATTACCTTGAATTGTGCCACGATTGATGTGTCTTTGACATCCTTGTAACAACCGGGCTGGTTCAGTTCATGCGAGCTGAGGCCTGTGCCGTCTGAAGGCGAATAAGGCTGGATGGTATAGCCCTTGTACAGCAACCCCTTCTCATGGAATTTCTTCAGGATCCACCACAGCGTTTCGATGTAGTCGTTATTGTAGGTGATGTAGGGATGATCAAGGTCCACCCAGTAGCCCATCTTCTCAGTAAGGTCATCCCACTGGTCCTTGTACTTCATCACCGTCTCACGACACTTCTGATTGTAGTCAGCAATGCTGATCTTCCGTCCGATGTCATCTTTGGTAATGCCCAGTTCTTTCTCGACCTGAAGTTCAACGGGAAGTCCGTGCGTATCCCATCCGCCCTTGCGCTTGACCTGGTATCCTTCCAGAGTCTTGAACCGGCAAAAGATGTCTTTCACCGTACGGGCCATAACGTGGTGAATCCCCGGAGTACCATTGGCTGAGGGCGGGCCTTCGTAAAAGGTGAACGTCGGTGCTCCTTCCCGGTTGGACACCGATCGTTCAAAGATCTTGTGGTCCTTCCAAAAGCGCAGCACTTCGCCGGCGATACGGGCAAACGACAGCTCTTTATCTTCTTTGTACTTCAAACTCATCGTTCGACAGGGTGACTATATCTCAATTGGTGTAATGACTGCAATTATTCGGCTGCGCCCACCCGGTCGTGAATGCGAATCTTGCTGAGGTCGATTTCCTCGTCTTCTTCCTCACCATAAAAAGTGGAGTCAAAGTCATCGATCAGGCGTTTCTGCGATTCACGGTTGGGCTTGTCAAACGTCATGATGAGCGCCGGCAGGAGAATCAGGTTGGTAAACATTGAAATCAGCAGCGTAGTTGACGTGAGAATACCCAGGGCAATGGTGCCTCCGAAATCCGAAAACGCAAAAATAATGAACCCGGCAAACAGGGCAACGGAGGTATAGATGATGCTCTTTCCGGTCTCCAGGATACTCTCGCTAACGGCTCGCGGCACGAAGAAGCCGCCCGAGAGCAACTCCTGACGGTATTTGGCCAGAAAGCGAATGGAGTTGTCGACCGAAATGCCGAAGGTGATACTGAAAATAAGGGCGGTGCTCGCTTTGAGCGGTATGTCGAGATATCCCATAAGCCCTGCCGTTATCATCATGGCAATCAGGTTGGGAATCAGCGAAATCAGGATCATTCGTGCGTTGGCAAAGAGGAAAGCCATGGAAAGCGTGATGAGAATAAAGGCGAGGATCAGGCTTTCGGTCAGGTTGTTGATGAGGAACTTGTTCCCCTTGATAAAGATTCGGGAAGTTCCCGTTACGGTAACGGCCACCGAATCCTTGTCCGACTTCAGGTTGGCTTTGACATCGGCCACCAATTGCTCTGCTTTGGGCTCAATGATGTTATTAATGAGGGAATCCATCCGCTTTGATCCCACATCCGCCATCTGCATGGAGATGCGCATCTTATTGAAGGTGGAGTCCACAAACGACTTGACCAGGCCGTTGTTGTCGGACTGACCCTTCATATAGCGAAGAATGAATCCTGATTCCGTCTTGGTCGGTAAATCATATCGGTCGGGGTTGCCATTGTAGAAGGCCTGTTTGGCCGCTTTCACCAGGCTGACCACGGAGACAGGCCGGGAAGTAATGGTGATCGAATCAAGGGCCTGCTCAAACCGGTTGATGGCTTCCAGGTTCTTCACCTCCAGCAGTTGCCGCTTGCGCTTGCTGGTGATGTCTACAACAATCTCCAGCGGCATGACGCCACTGAAATTTGCCTCAAAGAAAGCCAGGTCCTTCTTGATCTGGCTTTCCGCAGGGATGTCGTCGACCATGTAGGACACTGAATGCAGGCGGAGCATACCCAGTGTCGCAAACAGGGTAACCAGCACGGTGACACTGTAGATCACCATCCGGTGACGATGAACCACCAGGTCGATACCTGCGACGAATCCCCCGAGGATGCGGAAATTCAAATGCCTGAGGTGCTTGGGCGATGGCTCTGGCAGCCAGGTCAAAATTCCCGGGATCATGATCAGGCTGACAAAGAACAAGGCGAGAATGTTGATGCCGGCGACAATCCCAAACTCCCGGAGGATAAGGATGTCGGTGGTTAGCAGCGTGAGAAATCCAATGGCTACCGTCAGGTTGGTCAGGAATGTGGCCAAGCCCATCTTTTGAACCACCACCCGGATGGCCTCCATTTTGTCGCGATGCTTCGCATACTCGAGGTGATACTTATTCAGGAGGTAGATGGCATTGGTGATACCGATGGTGACGATTACCGGCGGAATCAATCCGCTGAGCAGGGTGATTTTGAAGCCCAGGAGCGTAAGAGTCCCCAGTGTCCATATAACAAGTACTCCAATCATGATCATGGAAAAGATCACGGCCCGGAAAGAGCGGAAGAAAATCCACATGATGGCACCGGTAACGAGGGCGGACAAATACAGAAACAGGGATAACTCTTTGCGCACCTGCTCCGCCACTACCGCACGAATGAAAGGTAATCCCGCAAACCGGAGTTGGATGCCCGTCTTTTCGGTAAACGCCTTTCCTGTTTCCTGAAGATCCTGCGTCAGTTTGACTCGTTTGGCCGAGTTGGCGTACTCCTTATCAATGGAGATAAGCATCATGGTCGCGCCATTTGAGTTGTTGACCAGCTGACCGGAGTAGAATTTTTGATTTCTTGCTACACGCAGCAGGCTGTCCAGTTCCTTTTGTGTTCCGACCGTTTCCGGGAACAACGGTGCAATCCGGAAGCGCTGATTAGCCGTGTCCTTCAGGATGATTTGCATACGGGGGAGTGAAAGCACTTCGTTGACTCCTTCAAGCTTCCTAAAGGTGAGGCTTAGCTCATGAAGTTGGTTGAACTTGTCGAGTTGATAGACAGAACTGTCGCGAAGGCCCACGGCGACCATGTTACCGTCTTCACCAAATTGCTGACGGAACCCGGTCAGGAAGATCATGTCGGGATCATTCGGGGGCACTGCCCGGCCGAAGTCGTAGCTCATCTCAACCTTCGAGGCATAGTAGCCCATCACACCGGTGATCATGACAATCACAAGCATGAGCGGAAGACGATACCGGATGATGCTATCGGCGACGCGTGACCACATGGGGCGCTGAAATCAAGACCGCAAAACTAACGGAATTTTAGCAGTTTCCGTGCCTGTTTGAGCCCCTTTCCCGGGAGGGTGCCTGTCAACGACAGGTGGTCAACCCCCAATCGTTACAGTGACATTCCTTTGATCTTCCGATACAGATTGAGTGCATGTTTGTCCGTGAGTCCGGAGACAAAGTCGATGATCAGACGGAAGAGCTGATAGCTGCCAGGCGCCTCGCGCAGGGACGTTCGCATTTCAGGAGGAAGCAACAAGGCCAGGTTGTCGAACTTTCGAGACTTCTCTCCCGATCTCAGCACGCGTCCTGCCGAGATGAATTCCTCCAGTAGACCTGGCAGCACCTCATGTCCTGCCGCCTCGATCTCCACCACCTTTCGCGCGCGGTAGATTCGCTCCACGGAATGACGGCTGATTTCTTTCAGACCAGCCTTGAACTTTCCGATGTCCGTCAGGGCACTATCGAAATCGCCTTCCATGATGCCTCGTTCGTGATCGAGGAACATTTGCGTGCAGTCATCGATCAGTTCGCCAATGGCGAGAGCTCTGAGCATGCCCAATTTTCGGTTGAGGCTTTCGTCCTTCTTCAGCTTTTCACGGTCCAACTTGGGCCCCAGAATGGGTGCCAATAATTCGACCGTCTCGGCAAAAGAGATGAGCCCAAGATTGCAGCCATCTTCCAGGTCGATGATACTGTAACAAATATCGTCGGCCGCTTCCACGAGAAAGGCCAGCGGATGCCGGCACCAGGCACCGTGGACCGGACGCAACTTGAGGCCCGTGGCTACTTCGCTGAAAATTTCCCGCTCGCTGTCGAAAAAGCCATACTTCTTCTGGCTCTTGCGCTTGCCGTCCCGCTCAGGGAGATAGGCCGGGCAAGGATACTTCGTGAAGGTTCCAAGCGTTGCCAGCGTGAGCCGTAGGCCGGTGCCCGATTGATTCAGGATTCTGAAACCCTGCGCATTCCCTTCGAAGGCAATAAGGTCCTGCCACTGGGCAGCCGAAACCTCCTCCTTGAGTTGAGGGCGCCTCCGAAAATAGTCGGAGAGTGCGTCCTCCCCCGCATGACCAAACGGAGGATTACCCAGGTCATGGGCGAGGGACGCAGCCGCAACAATGGCACCGAAATCAAACAGCGAAAAGGAACCCGCCAACTCCGGATGGCGCTGCAACAACACTTCGCCAACGCGTTTTCCCAACGAGCGACCCACGCTGGAAACCTCCAGGCTGTGGGTAAGACGCGTGTGGACAAAATCATCTTCAGGCAGTGGATGCACCTGGGTCTTGTCCTGCAAGCGACGAAACGGGTGAGAGAAAATGATACGGTCATAGTCCTGCTCAAACGCGCTGCGCGAATTTTCTGAAGGTGCTGATTTCTGCCCGATGCGGGTTGCAGAGAGAAGTTCGTTCCAGTTCAACGGCAATGGATGGGAAACAAATTTGACAATTTTAGGTCAAACCATCTCAACACCTGCTATTTTTGATGTCATGTACAGAGCGCAGTTTGATGGCAAATCATTTGAGTTGAAAGCGGCGGACAACGGGATGACCGTTAACGGCCAGCTGCTGGATTGGGACCTTGTGGAGTTGGGCAACGGACAATATCACATCCGCTATAAGAATCAGAGTTATCCGGCCGAAATAATAATGATTGACCGTGAGACCAAAACCGTTGACCTCAAGGTGCGCGGCCAGCGTTACACTGTAAAGCTTCGCGATGACGTTGACGTGCTGATGGAGAAATTGGGCATGTCGGCTGCGGGGGCGGGAAAAGTCAATTCCATCAAAGCTCCCATGCCGGGCCTGATCATCGACCTTCGGGTGAGCGATGGCGAAGAAGTGAAGGCCGGCGATCCCCTGCTGATTCTCGAAGCGATGAAGATGGAGAATGTGATCAAATCACCCGGCGCGGGCAAAGTCAAGAAAGTGAAAATCAAGAAAGGCGACAGTGTTGAAAAGGGGCAAGTGTTGATTGAGTTCTGATCGATGGAGAACACGCTGGATTCATTGCGGCGGTTATTGGAGCGGCTTAAGACCATTGGCTTTTGGGATCGTTTGTTCAAGTGGGGCCAGGTCAAGTCTATGCTCGTGGACGCCAACGGCGATCTGCAGCGCATCGCCCCCTCCTATGAGCACCTGCGCATTACGGCACAAAAGGCAGAAAGTCAGCTGGAAGTGGAACGCACTGAAACGCGGAACCTGCGAGAGGCGCTTCAACAGGCCAAAGTGGATGTGGCCGCCCTTCGCGACAACCAGTTGAGTGTCAGCAAAGACAAGGAAGAATTTCAGAAGCGGTTGGCCACCCTTGAGGAGAAGAATGAAAGTTATTATCGCCGGGGCATAGAGCTAAAGCAGCAAAATGAGATCCTGGAAGCACAAATTCAGTCCCTGCGTGGCGAAGTGACCCGCTATAAGGCGGCAGATGAACAGCGAAGAAAGGATTACGAGAACTCCATCGCAAATTTCAACAAGCTCACCGAAGGTCAGCGCAAGCGCGAGGAAGACGACCGCAATGAGAAGCACAGGCTGGAGATTGAGCGGTTGCAACGGCTGAAGGAGACCTGGTCTGCACATGAAGATCATGTGCGCTCACGCATCAAAGCCATTTGCACACGGCACGGCATCGACTACGTCGACAAGGTGCCCTTCAAAGGGAGTCCCGACAACACCCTCCGAATCAAGGATGAGTATATCATCTTCGACGCCAAGAGCCCTTACGGTGATGACTTGGGGAACTTTCCCTCCTACCTGAAGAACCAGGTGGAGCAGGCTATTAAGTACGTACGCGAGGATGACGTCCGGAAAGAATTATTCCTGGTTATTCCAACCAATACACTGGAAGTCATCGAGCAGTTTGAATACCGACTGGCGGATTACACGGTATACATCATATCGCTGGACGCCCTGGAACCGATCATACTGGCGTTGAAAAAGATTGAGGAATACGAATTCGCTGAACAGTTGAGCCCGGAGGAACGTGAAAACATCTGCCGTGTAATTGGCAAGTTTGTCCACCTCTCCAAGCGTCGCATCCAGATCGACGGCTTTTTTGCGAAGCAATTCTTTGAGCTCGTGTACCGCAGCGAGGCGGATCTGCCCAAGGACTTCCTGGACAAGGTTGTGGAGTTTGAAAAATCAGAGAAGCTCAACCCACCTATTGAAAAGCGTTCCAAGCAGATCAGCACCAAAGAGCTGGAGAGCGAAACCGAACGGTTAAAGAGCGAAGCCAGTCAGAAAGGCATCCTGACCCAAGATTCCACCTTGAGTCGCGAATTGAACAAACTTCCCTTGTACAGTACCGAGCCCTCCAAGCCCTCCAAGGACCAGGGCAGCCTGTTCGAAGAGAAGGGCTGAGTTTCCTGGGTTGCCCCCCAAACGCCTACTTTTGCCTTTATGAAACTTTCCGCCGAACACAAGCTTAAGAAACTGATCGTAGTCGGCGACCGGGTGTTGATCCGGCCGGCAAAGGATTCCGACAAGACGGAGAGCGGCCTTTACCTGCCACCCGGCGTTCAGGAAAAGGAAAAGATTCAGAAAGGCTATGTCATCCTGACCGGTCCCGGCTACCCCCTACCGCTTCCGGCCGACGAGGATGACGCCTGGAAAGGCAAGGAAGAGTCCATCAAGTACCTGCCGCTTCAGGCTCGCGAGGGCGATCTGGCCATCTTCCTTCAAAAAGGCGCTATTGAAGTGCAATACGAAAAAGAAAAATACTTCATCGTTCCTCAAGCTTCCATTCTAATGCTTGAACGCGAGGAGGATTTATGAAAAGAGTTTCGCCGAAGTCTCGCTTCAGAAATTTTCCCCCATCAACCCATCCTAATTTCAACGGTCAACAGGTTATGTCTGGTCTGTCTCTTGATGTTCTCCGCGTAGGCAAGCGCTATCGCGTCGTCAATTATGGGGATTCTCACGAGATCGTTATTGAGGAAAAATTGGGGAATGGCGATTTCCGCGTGAAGGACCTCCACACGCTTGAACGTTTCGTGTTGTCAGAAATTTACCGGTTCGGCAAAGGCAGGGATTTTGAAATCCGTGACCTGGAATAGTCACTTCATCTCCAGTATCCACTGACGCACCAGTTCAACGCCTTCCTTGTGCGCAAGCCGCCGTCCCATCTCCGGCATCATCACGCCGGGATCAACCGATTCAATCCGGTAAAGCAAAATCGACTCATCGGGTTTGCCGGGCACAATGCTGTATAACCGGCCGCCAGAACCCTTGCCCGCGGCGACAGGCGCCTTCCCAATGCCAAGTGCCATGGGTGCCGTGATCGATGCCGCGAGATGAAGGCCGCTGTTTTTTGCAGGACCATCCGGACGGTGGCAATGAGCACAGTTGACTTCGAGCCAGGCCCTCGCCCGATCAGCAACCGGCGCGGTTGAATCCTCGTAAGAGGCAAGCCGGGGGATAGTCACCCCCTGCGACAAACCTGCCAGGAAGCCATCCTTGTGCCATTCGGTCAATTGATTATCGCGATTGAGCTGACGGGCCGTTGGGCCGATAGGCATCACCTTCTCCCCCTTCAGGTGGCAGCCCTTGCACTGGTTGAGGTTCGGCACGGAATAATCAATAGTGCGAAGGACCCCATCGGTATGAATCCATGAAATGGGAATGCTTTTCCCCGCCACCTCAAGAAAGGCTTCCGTTTGATCCTCATTCCAAACATAGGTCAGCGGCTCCCACCCGTTTTCTTTCAGTATGAGCAGCCTCGTTTCCAGCAGCCGGAGCTTCTCCTCGGGCTTGCGCATATCGGAAGGGTAATAGAAATTCTTGATCAGCACCGTGCCTTTCGGGAAATCGAAAACCTCGGTTGAATCGTAGGTCACTTTCGATCCTTCCGGAATCCTGACCATCCGCTTCTTGAAGGCATAGTCACTGAATAAGGGTGAATTAATGCTATACGGAATTACGCCCGGGGAAGGGGAAAGATTTCTTAATTCGCCTGAGTAGAAACCATAACTCGAAAGCGTGGCGGCACCCACGTTGGTCAGGTCAACCACACTCACCTCCTCAACCACCGCCACATCGGTCTTATCCCTGTGCTGACAGGCGATAACAAGAAATACCCAAGCCAAACTTACCAGGACTCTGTTCATCACTTGCTGATCTTGTCGGGAGGGCAACTGAAGGGGGTAATGTCTTTGGAAAGGCCCTCAAAATCATGATCAGCGTCCAAATCGACAAAGCGGACATTACCATTGTCGGCGAAACAAATGGACCGCTGAGGACGACTTCTATCGTCGATGCCATCGAAGGCCAGGTCGGGCGGGCGGAAAGGTGAAACGTAAATGATCAATTTTCCGATGTCGTTGCTTAGCGAAGGGAACCAATGGCTGTTCGAGATCTTGTTGCGAAATACGCTGATGTCATAGGGGAACGGATTGTACAGGCTGTCTGCCCGGAATTGATTGTTGACCCGCTGCGCTCCGCCACGGGCATCCGGTTGCTCCTCGACCTCTTCATTCAGCGCGGCCACCAATTCATAGCTGATGATGGCTACGCCAATGGTCCGGTTGTCCGTAATTTCATTATCAAACACCTGTGCATCGTGCGTGGCCAGCATCATGATGCCGGTTCCGGGAGGGATGCTGGCCACAATGTTACCTTTCTGAGCGAAGTTCTCGTGGTTGTTATCATGGATACGGTTCTTGAACGCACGGGTCGTATGACCGTACTGGGTCAATCCCGGCAGGTCGAAGATCAGCAGGCCGCCTGTGTTGTCATAGGCTTCGTTGCCATAGATCTCCACCCAGCGTGAGTTTTCCGATTCAATGCCGGCGACATTCCAGTAGGCGATGTTGTTGCGGATGATCACGGAATCCGACTGACCCACATAAATTCCGGCGTCGGACGAACCCACGGCGACGCACTCCTCCATCAGTACCTGCTTGCACAGTACCGGATAGATGGCATACGCTCCGTTTTCCGTCTTCGGCCCGCCCGACCAAACGGATCGAATTCGGCGAAAGGTAATACCATGGGTATCGTTCACCTTCAGGTTGTCGCCCTTGGCGTCTTCAACGGAAAAATCCTCTAACACAATGTTCCGGCAGTTGCTCACGAGGAATCCCTGCGCACCTTCCTGTTGATTTCGCCAGGAAAGAATGGTTTTATTCATCCCCTTCCCCCGGATCAGCAGGTCTTTCTTTCCGTCGAGAGTTAAGCCCCGGGTAAACATGAAATTTCCCTCGGGGAGGTCAATGGTATCGCCATCAGCGACAGTGATGAATTGGGTCTGAAGCGACTTCTCGACGCTCCTCCATACCCGTTCCTCTGACGCTGGGGCGCACGCGACCATCAAAACAAGAATGAGGCTGTAGACAGAGATTCGAACCATAATTGAGATGAATCAAAAATAACGAATAAGAAGGGTCCGAGGGAATCAACTACTTAAAGTTCACGACAAATCGCTGTTCTGTCGTTACCAGGTGACCTGCCGAGGTAGTGCCGATAATGCGAATCCAATAGGCTCCCGGTATATCCGATGTTCTGAACGTAAAATTGACTTTACCCGTACTGTCGGTTTCGGTGAGTGGTGTCCAGAACAATAGGCTTCTCAGATCCGGGACACGAGGCTTCGTTACGTACCCTGAGGACATCAGCAGTGTCGGGCTTAGTCCGTAGATGCTATGGAGCTCCTTTTCCAATTCTGTGCGCGTGCGTTCAGGGAACCGCGTTTGGACGAACACAACTCCGTCCTTCGCCAGGTTCTCAAGGCGATCGAGTTTGCCGATCTCGTTGATAATTTTCACCGAAACGATTTCTTTTGGGGACAACGACAGGAAATACCTGGTATTGGTCGTCATACAGCCGTCAATGACGTAGAGCGGACTTCCCTCTGCATATCGTTGCAGAACAAAGGGGGAATGATTGTATAAGTCCAGGTGTACGATGCTGTCCCCGCCCCGATAGCGGAACTTCAGCGCCGGAATTACCTCGAGGATAAGTTCCTTCATGGTCTCAAAAGAGACATATTCACCCGGATTGATGGATATGTCCGCATGCTGAAATTCATCTTCAAGCTGCGAATTGAAGTTGGTCACTTGTTCCGACTTTGGTTCGGATGAAAGAAAGAAATTAAATGACCGGTCAATAATTCGCTTTCGTTTTCTCAGCGTGCCGTAATTATCCGGCTGGCTGCTCTCCGCAAACCGATCCCTTAGGGCCGGCATCATTTCCCCGGCGCTGACCGACCAATCCACCGCGGCCTGAGGAACGAGGATACCCTTGTTGATGACCTTGTAGAATATTTTATCCGATCCCATGAAGTCATACAATTTGGGAAAGCTGAAGTTGCCGACACCATCCACCGCCGTCTCATACTGAATGAGGTCCTTTTGAAGGTAAATGACAATCCGGCTCATGTAGGGAATTGGTTCCGCGCTGCGCTTGGAGTAAACCTTTCCAGACAACGTCAGGTTTGAGTTGTGGATAAGCAAGGGAAATTCCGGTATCACTTTTGTCGGAGCGGGATTTGCGATGAGCTCCTGATCGATGACTGTTGCAGGCTGCGTCCAGTCAAACCATGGCGGCTGCGGCCGTAACTCAAGCGTGGCATCAGGTGTTTTCAATGGGTGGAGTCTCACCTCATCCGGAACGACCGCCACCGCTACTCCAGCACCAATCGGCTTGCCTGCGACATCCGCAATGCTGAGATTGACCGTGATCTCCTGACGCAGGGCAGCCGATTCGGGCAGTCCGGATATCGAAATACTTCCTTGCGCTTTCGGTGTTATGTACATCGGCCGGTATGCAAGGACATGCCATTCTTTATCCACGAGAAATAACTCTGAAAATCCCTCCGGAAAAAAATCGGCTGCAGCAAGAACACTGGACCGGTCAGCCGCATCGAACTTGACCTCCTGGGCGTGGTATAATTCTCTTCCCGCCAGAAGGAGAAGTGAAACTGACTTTGGTGCTTTTGGCCCCGAGGCCATGTCGAGCACCCAGGTTTGTTTAGGCCCGCGATATACCCGCACATTGACAGCAGTCAGTTCAACGGCCGGCAACACATGCCGAAGCACCTTATCGGCAACGACATATTCCACATGGTACTCATGATCCTTATCGGGCAAGAATTGCACGGAGGCAAGCCCCCGATCATCAAACGAAATAGAGGTCACTCTCCCCTCGTTACTGTGCAGGCTGGCCGAAGCAGGTATTTTGCCATTGGCGCGCAGCACAACGCGGTTGAGCACGCCCGGTACAATGTGACCGCCCTCCACAAACGTCGTCAGCATTTCGCCGGTGCGCGGCAACTGATCCAGCTTTTTCTCGCCGACTATCATGAGGTGAGTGCTTAGTCCGTAGGCCATCGTCATGCGATCGCTGAAGAATCTTGTCTCGTAAAAACCCGGGGAAAGGCTGTCCGGCAGAATCAATTGATTAGCCGCACCAAAACGCTGACAGGAGACCATCTGCCGAGCGCAGATGACCCCGCGGGAATTCAACAGCTCAAGAGTGAGTAGTGATCTGTCGGCCAGAATGCGTTCAGATTCCGTGAGGATAAACAGACGAAAAAACGCTGTGTCACCGGGGGCATATTTGTCCTGGGCAAAGAACACCTGTGGACGCATCGCCGGGAACTGCTGCCGGCTTTCGCTCAGCTTCAGTTTCAGGTTCTGGAGTAATTCCTCCTGGGCGTGGGCGGAACCTCCCCAAAGAAAAACAAGCAAAAGAATAAATGGGTAGCGCATCAGTTCCAAAAAGGTGGTACGGTGGTCGTCGAGTGATCAACTACAGCTCGGCAATCCCCGGGAATGGCTTCTGAAACCAATTCAAAGGGAACCGCGCTCTTTGGAATATAGATATACTTCCTGGTTTGTGCGGCGGCAGAAAAAACCCCGATAATCTTCACCGTTCCATCAAGGGCCTTCACATTGCCGTTTAACTCAAAGAAGGGTGGCTGAAACAGGCTTGCTGCATTACTGATTTGCCGTTTCAAATCGAAATAGAAATCATATACCGGTTGGGAAATTTCCATCTGCACGATTTCGACACGGTAGCGGTCATTGAACGTGTAATTGTTTATCGGGATATAGTGCACAAACGTCCGGTTGATGTTCCCTGAACCCACCGTCCTGGTATCCGAAACGATGGGCGTGTCTTCACGCTCTGAGGCGAAGCACGTGCAGCATTCGCAACCCGCTGAACAGGCCAAGGGTATCAGCGGGCAAACCGGATCGAGGCAGTTTGGATCAACGTAGGCAACCAGGGAAGGGTCTGTGGTCAATTTGTAGGTGCCATTAAATAACCACCTCATTCTTCTGCTGCTGGATGGAGCCACCGTGGAATTGATGTAGACATTGAATCCGTCCTCCTGTACCTTCGTCTGCTGGTTATAGGCTGTGGCGTATTCATAATAGATCGAGTCAATCGCACCGGCAGGCGCCATCAGTTCGGCCGTCGACTCAAAGGAAGGCCCTTTGCGGATCCTTCCTCGCAAGGTGTAAGTCCGGCCAACTACACCTACCAGTGAATCCGTAACATAGTAGCCCCGCTTGATGTCGGTTAGCACATCCGTGTTTCCGGCATTGTCACTGATCACCACTGAAGCGCTATCGATGCCCACACGGGTATAATAGTTGCCGTCAACCGGGAAGGCCTGCGTGATCTTGATGGTATCGGGCCCGGGTTGGTCGGTCACCGTACCTTCAATAATGAATGGCAATTCGTTGCTCTGCACGGAGAGATTCACAGGATCCACGCAGCCCAACCAAATGGGTAAACAACTTATGATCCCTTGTAACGCGAATCGCTTTGTTATCATAGTTATCAATTCCAATAGGATGGTCTATCGATAGACGAGTGCGGCACCACAGCCCGGCAGTCCCCTGCGATTGGCTGTGTGGACCATGGGTACGGGATGTCGCTCCGGTAAATATAGATATGCCTGGATACTACAGCGCCGGCAGAAAACAAGCCGATGAGTTTCTTGCTCCCGCTCACGGTTTCCACATTTCCCGTTAGCGCAAAGAAGGGTGGCTGAAACAGGCTTGTCGCATTCTGGAATTGACTTTTCACCGCAAAGTAGAAGTCATACACCGGCTTGGAGATTTCCATTTGCTCCACATCCACGCGATAACGTTCCGTGAAGGTGAAACCATTAATGGGAATATAGTGCACAAATGTTCCACTGATGATTCCTGTGCCGGTAACCCGTGTGTCTGATAGGATCGGCGAGTTATCATATTCCTTAGCGTAACAGATACAACATTCGCAACCCTGAGCGCATGGTAAGGGCACTTGAACAATCAGGGATGGGTCAGTGACTACCTTGTACGTTCCTCGGAACCGCCATCTCAGTCGAAGGCTGCTTTGCGGTGCCGCCGTTGAATTCACGTACACGTTGAATCCATCTTCATCCATTCCCGTCGACACATTTTTGCCTGAAACAAATTTGAAATAGATCGAGTCAATGGAACCTGAGGGGTTCAAGGTCTCCGGTGTTGATATGAATTCGGTTCCATCCCTGAGTTTGCCACGAAGTGTATACGTGCGGCCGAGCTTTCCTTCAATCGAATCTGTAACGTAATAGCCCAGGCCAATATCCGTCAGCACATCGCGATTTCCGGCGTCGTCGGTGACGATCATCCGCGCACCTGCCACGCCCACACGAGGATAGTAGCTGCCATCCACCGGATAGCCGACGGTGATTTTGATCGTGTCCGCTCCCTCCTGGTCCGTGACCATCCCTTGAATAATGATGGGGAGCTCTTTCGTCGAAATGGAAAGACTTGCCGGATCAACACATCCAAGCCAAACAATCATGGCTGGAACAAGTAATCGAACTATGGACTTCTTCAGCTTCATGTATGTTCGAATCAATTCCAGAACGGTGGTGGGTTGGATTTGACGCGGGTCACATGATAAGGTCCATCCGTAGGATAGCCCATCGATAGAACCACGAAGGGATTTTCACCGGAGGTTAACGAGCCATCAATGACCAGCGGTAATGCGGCATACGGAGCCGTGGTTTCAAAATCCACCCGGTCCACACAGGCCGTCCTTGCGAAGAATGCCAACAGCGCCCTATGTGCGACCACTTTCATCAGAACTTGAAATTATACGTGACGGAAGGCACCACCGTACCCAAAATGGAAAGCTGATAGGTCTTGATCTGACCGGGCGTGTCGCTGGCGAAAAAATACGAATACGCGTTGCGATGGGCATACACATTGAGGAAGGAAATGATCCACGATCCGGTCCACGGCTTCTTCAGCTTGTGACTGCCTTCGATTACAAATGCGATGTCGAGCCGGTGATAATCCGGTATTCGATATTGGTTTCGGCCGGAAAAGTAAGCGACACCGTAACCGTCGATCGTGAAGCCGTAAGAAGGAACCGTAACCGGGCGGCCAGTCCGGTAGGCGAAGTTTCCGGTAAATGACCATCGTTTGGAAAACCGGTAGTTCCACGCCAGGTTGACCATGTGGGGCTGATCGAAATTCGAGGGATAGGTCTCCCCGTTGTTAATGCCGGGAATCGTTCGCAGCGACCGCGAGTAGGTGTAGCTCAGGGCCCAGGTCAGCCGTCCCTGACTTTTGGAGATGTACGTCTCGATGCCATACGCCTTCCCTGTCCCTTGGAGCAAGTCGGCCTCCAGTTGCTTGTTAAGAATCAACTGCGCGCCGTCCTTGAAATCGAGGACGTTGTTCATCTCCTTGTAGAAGACTTCCGCGTAGGTCTCATACATCCGCTTCTTGAAATCCCGGAAATAACCAAACGAAATCTGGTCTGACACTTGCGGCTTAAAGAACATGTTGGAGGGCTGCCAGATATCGACAGGGGTTACTGCAGCGGTATTGCTGATCAGGTGGAGGTACTGATAGATATGATGGTAACTCAGTTTGAGCGACGACTCCGGCGTAAGCGAATACCGTATGGCGGCACGCGGCTCAAGCCCATTGAAGGTAGTTACCGCCGCCCCCGAGCCATACTTTACACTATCCACCAGGTTGGTTTTGACTATGGGAGATGCCGGATTGTATACGTTCACTGTTGTCGGACCCAGGTTCACGAAGGAGGAGAGCCGCAACCCGAGATCCAGGTTCACTTTCTCTGAAAGCGTGTAGGAGTCCGACGCATAAACCCCACTTTCAAGGCCCTGTTGTGATTCCATCGTGATGGATTTCACGCTGGAGATGTCGGAGGTGGGCTTGAGCTTGCCGGGTTGAAATCCGTAATAGGTCGATTGAAATCCAAAACCCAGGCGATGCTTGCCCATCGCGTATGAAAAGTCGGCCTTGAATGAAGGGTAGGTGATTTTGTAGGTCAGGTCAAAGCCATGCGCAGGAATTTGGTCGGTGACCATGTAATTATAGTCGCCCATGCCCACCTGGAAGCTGCCATTGAGCCGGGGTGAAAAGATCTGGTCAAGACGAAGCGATGCCAGTTGATTCACCCATTGGAAGGACGTATCTCCCCTCACCCTGAGTTTGTCAAAACTGCGGTAGTACGAAAATGACAACCGCGATTGGTCACTGAGCTTATGATCGATCCTTACTTCCGCGTCATAAAAGCCAACCTGACTGTTGGTCAGATCCTTGTAGGTGTTCTTGAGCAAGTCGAGGTACCAATTGGCGTACGTGCCACGACCGCCAACAGCAATTGTCGTCTTGTTTTTTTGAAGGGGACCCCGAACCATCAGGTTGGCCGAAACCAATCCAATGCCGCCGTTAACACGCCACTTTTCCAGGTCACCCGACTTACTGCGGATGTCGAGCACGGAAGAAACCCTGCCTCCATATTCCGCCGGAATCCCTCCCCGGTAGAAACTCATTTCCTGAACGGCCTCGGAATTGAATGCCGAGAAGAAACCCAGCGCATGGGAGGTGTTGAATAAAGGCATTCCATCGTAAAGCACCAGGTTCTGATCGATGCTGCCGCCGCGCACATTGAATCCGGCGGCAGCTTCTCCCACCGTGTTCACCCCCGGAAGCGACTGAAGCTGACGAACAAGGTCAGACTCCCCCATGAGTGCGGGTTGCTTTTTCATGGCGCCAACAGAAAGCTGAAGCTGGCCTGGCCTGCTCACGGTAAGCTCGTTGATCGGTTGCGAACTGATCACGATTTCTTCCAGCAGCGTGGGCGCCTCCTGGAGGTTCAGGTTCAGGTTCCCTCCATCATACAGCATCAGATCGATCACTCGCTCCTTGAATCCGACAAAATTGATGCTCAGCACATGGCGGCCGCTCGGTAACCGAAGCTCAAACTTTCCGTCACGATCCGTGGTAGTTCCCCGTTGACTGTTGGGCACAACGGTCGCCCCGGTTATTGGTGTGCGGTCCTCCTCATGAACAATGCGGCCCTGAAGAATGACGACTTTGCCCGGTCGGTACAACTCGGGGCTGCCCACTTCCGCTCGCTCAATGGTTTGATCCCTGCGCGTAGCAACCTGGATGGCTTCGCGTCGATTGATTTCCACGGTGGGATCTTTGACGAAGGCTATTGCACGATCGTGTACGACCACCAGGCTGAGGTCAGAATCCCGGAGTACGTCCGCGAGCATGTCGCCGAGCGTTTGCCCCTGGTAGCTGCCCTCGATAGTATAGGGCAAAAGCCACTCATCCAGGAAAAAGAACTGTACCTGATTGGCCCGCTCAAATTCCTGCAGAAACTGGATCAGTTTCTTATCCTGCTCCGAGCCATTCAGCTTCGTTTCAAGGATGGTTTGTCCTGAAACCGAGAAGCTGATTGACAGGTACAGGATGACCAGGAGCCTTTTCAACGAGGTGTTTCTTAGAAAGATAATAAAATCGTCTGCATGGGCCTTCCTGCCATGGTTAGGTCCACCTTAAAACGTCAAAATCCCGTAAGAAAGGGTAACTCAGCACCAAGTTTCCGCACACGGAAAACCGAAAGCGGAAACTAAAAATTGGCTGTAGATTTGAACAAACTCAACTACTTCCGATGTCATTGAAAATGTATCCATTCCTGCTTGGTGCGGTCTTTCTGCTGGCGGCCTTTCCTGTTTCGGCCCAGAATCCCGATTTGCCCTCTGACTTTTTGTCGAAAGAATTCCACAAACAACGACGTGAGCAGCTTCGGCAGAAGTTGCCGGCCAACTCGGTTGCGGTATTCTTCTCGAATGCTGTCCGTAATCGCGCGAATGACGTTAACTATTCCTTTCACCAGGACCCTAATTTCTATTACCTGACAGGCTATCGCGAGCCTCATTCGATGCTGCTTATCTTCAAAGACAAGCAAAAGACTGCATCGGGCAATCTGTATGATGAAATCATGTTTGTCCAGATGCGCAACGCCGAGCGGGAGATGTGGGACGGAAGAAGGCTTGGGGAAGAAGGGGTCAAGAATCAATTGGGAATTGACAATACCTTTGGGAACAAAGAGTTCCGGCGGTACACCATTGACTTCTCCAAGTTTGACAAGGTACTTTTCTTCGATTTTAAAAATGACGTTCGTGATGATCCCCGTGACTCCTCCGATCTGGCCGACCTGATCCAACTCTTCAAGCAAAAGGTTAATTATCCCGAGTCATCGCCGCTGGCCGTAAAGTCAGAGCCGGTCAAGAACAATCTGGACACCAAGTCACTGGGGACACTGATGAGTCAACTGCGTCAAATTAAAACCCCCGAGGAGATTGAATTGCTGAAGAAGGCGGTTCTCGTCTCTTGCCAAGCGCAGATCGAAGTCATGAAGGCGATCAATCCAGGCATGAGCGAACTGGAAGTTGAGGGCATTCATGAATTCGTTTTCAAGAAGTACCAGGCGGAAGACATAGGATACCCCTCCATCGTTGGATCGGGTCATAATGGATGTATTCTTCATTACGAAGAAAATTACAAGCCGATGATCGAGAGTAAGGACCTCATCCTAATGGACCTCGGCGCTGAGTACCGTGGGTACACTGCCGACATCACGCGCACTATTCCCATCAGCGGAAAGTTCTCACCGGAGCAAAAACAGATTTATGAACTTGTCCTGAAATCACAGGAAGCTGCAATGAAAATATGCCGCCCGGGAACTTCCTATCAAGAACTTAACAGTGCAACCCGCACCGTCATTGACGAGGGGCTGAAGGAGCTTGGAATTATCAAAGAAGGCGAAAAGCACATGTATTACCCGCACGGGTGCTGTCACGGTATTGGCCTTGACGTGCATGACCGAGGAGACTCCCGTGTTCTTATGGAGGGCATGGCCATTACCATCGAACCCGGCATTTACATTCCGGAAAACAGCAAGTGTGATCCCAAATGGTGGGGCATCGCCGTTCGTATTGAGGATGATTATCTACTGACAAAAGATGGTCACGATCATCTTTCGTCTTTGGCTCCCCGCAAAGTGGAAGACGTCGAAGCCACCATGAAGCTTCCCAGCGCGCTGGACAGCTTCATTCTGCCCGAACTTCCCAAAAAGAAATAAGTCATGAAGAGAACCTCGCTTGCAGGAATTTTCGTCTGCCTGTGCACGATTCTCACCACGGCACAACCCATCTGGACGCAGGAGCAGGCCCAAGCGTGGGGCAAGAAACAACCGTGGCTGACAGGGTGTAATTTTATTCCCAGCACCGCCATCAACGAGCTGGAGATGTGGCAAGCGGCCACGTTTGACTTATCGACGATCGATCGCGAGCTGGGTCTCGCGGAAGGTCTTGGCTTTAATACGGTGCGCGTCTATCTCCACAATCTGCTCTGGCAGCATGAGCGCGAAGGATTCTTACAGCGAATGAATAAGTTTCTCGAAGCCTGCGACCATCATCACATCCGGGTCATTTTCGTGCTTTTCGATGACTGCTGGCTGCCTGATCCGGCGGTTGGCAAGCAACCGGAACCTAAACCCGGAGTCCATAACTCGGGTTGGCTCCGGTCGCCAGGTCCCAGGATTGTTGCGGATTCAACCCAATGGGGCCTGCTGGAAGCCTATGCAAAGGGTGTATTGACTGCATTCCAGAATGACAACCGGATTCTCATGTGGGATCTCTACAATGAGCCCGGCAACAGCGGAATGGACGCGATTACCTATCCGCTCCTGGCAAAAGTCTTTCAGTGGGCCTGGTCGGTACGCCCCACCCAGCCGCTCACCTGTGCCACCTGGAATCCTGACAAGGCCTTCAGCCGCTACAACGAATTCCAGTTGAAGAATTCCGATGTCATCACTTTTCATAACTACAGCAACCCCGAAAACCTGGAAGCGGAAATCATCACGCTCAGGAAACTTGGGAAGCCGGTTATCTGTAGCGAATACATGGCTCGCACCAACAACAGCACCTTTGAGAAGAACATGCCGGTGTTGAAAAAACATAACGTTGGCGCGATCAATTGGGGTCTCGTCAGCGGTAAGACCAACACCATTTTCCCTTGGGGCTCTAAGGAGGGTTCACCGGAGCCGAAGGTTTGGTTCCATGATATCTTCCGCCGTGATGGGACACCTTACGATCCCAAAGAAGTTGAGCTGATCCGGCAACTTACCGGAAAGAAAAAATGAAAGCGCATCTGACCCTTCTGGCATTTCTGATTACCCTTTCGTGCAAGACGCCCGACTCACCGTCCCGCTTTGCCGGCGAGTTGGATCAGTACATGAACAATCTCGTCGGGGCAGACCAGCCCGGTGGAGCCGTGCTTGTCATGAAAGACACAACGGTGATCCTTAAAAAGGGTTATGGACTTGCAGACCTGACCATGCGAGAGCCAATTACAAGCAAAACGCTCTTCAACCTCGGGTCTATTTCAAAAACATTTGTCGCCTACGGAATCTTGATCCTTCAGTCGCAGGGAAAGTTGACGGTAGAAGACAGTCTGTCCAAATATTTTCCCGGGTTCAAACACAAAGCGTTCGCCGACAAGATCAGGATAAAGCACTTACTCACCCACACCTCCGGTTTGCCCGACAATCGTCCCGTTAGCACAGACTCCGTCTTTTATCTCACAGCCGATGATGCGCAGAACTGGTATCCGGTAACCCAGGCCGACAGCCTTGAATTTGAACCGGGGACCCGATATCACTACTCCAATCCTGCGTTCAACGGACTTGCCTTGATCATTGAAAAAGTGAGCGGCCAGAAATGGCAGTCGTTCATTGCAGCAACAATTTTTCAACCGTCCGGAATGAAGGCCAGCACCATCACCGACGGGGCCCATCCACAGCGTGGTGTTTCTCATGGTTACACAAAGATCGCGGGACAATGGAAGGAAGATGACTATGGAGAAGAGCCCACGTTTTGCGCGGCCGGCAATGGTGGTGTGTGGAGTTCCGTAGAAGAGTTAGCCAGGTATGAACTGGCGTTACGAAAGGGAGCTTTTCTTGACCAGGCAATCATTGATTCTTCAACTGTGGTCAAGAAGTTCGCCAACTGGAAAGACGACAAACCGCCATTCATCGGATGGTCATGGTTCATTGACCAGACGGAGGATGGATACAAAGTAATTTCACACACGGGGCATCAGGGCGGCTTCGCCGCATACTATATCACGGTTCCATCCCGGGGGATATTTGCCATTGTCCTGTTCAACGCACCTTATGATGTGTATGCGTTCCGGAAAGAGTTGTTCCGCCTGTTGGCCAAGGATCGTTGGCTGGACCCTTCCTGAGGTGGAATTCCAGGCTTGTTAATTCAATATATTTTCTACTTTTAGGCCTTACCTATTCCAAACCGAATACCCATGAGTTTATTCATCAAGAAATCGCTGGAGCAGTTGATGACCCAGTCAGAAGATTCCACCAAGGGGCTTAAGCGATCGCTGGGCGCTGCCAACCTGATCGCCCTGGGTATCGGTGCCATCATTGGTGCGGGCTTGTTTGTGCGCACAGCCTGGGCCGCCAGCGAAGCTGCAGGTCCGGCGGTAACCCTTTCGTTTGTTGTCGCGGCGGTTGGTTGCGGATTTGCGGGACTTTGTTATGCCGAATTCGCCTCCATGATCCCGATCGCGGGCAGTGCCTATACCTATGCGTATGCCACACTTGGAGAATTCCTTGCCTGGGTTATCGGCTGGGCATTGATTCTGGAATATGCCCTGGCCTCAGCCACCGTATCCATTGCCTGGAGCGAGTATCTGAATAACCTACTCGGGGGGTCCATACCCTACCAACTATGTCACTCCCCATTTGAAACTTCCATTGACGGCGTGCAAGGGATTATCAACCTCCCTGCAATTGGCATCTTGGTGATCCTTACCCTTCTGTTGATCAAAGGCACGCAGGAATCTGCGATTGTCAATGCCATCATCGTATTTCTGAAAGTATCCATCGTCCTCATCTTTATCGCGGTGGGATGGCAGTATATCAACCCCTCGAACCACGTGCCTTATTTTATTCCGGAAGGAACGCCTGGACACGAGTCCTTCCGTCAGCATGGATTCGGCGGTGTTCTTGGCGGGGCCGCCATCGTATTCTTTGCGTTCATCGGCTTCGATGCGGTGTCAACTGCCGCCCAAGAAGCCAAGAATCCCAAGCGTGACATGCCGATTGGTATCCTTGGATCCCTGGTTTTTTGCACGATCCTGTATGTACTTTTTAGTTATGTGCTTACTGGTGTAGCTCCGTGGACTGATTTCGCAGTCGCTGGCAAAGAGGCCTCCGTAGCCTATGCCATACAACATTACATGCCAGGATACGAATGGCTGGCCACGCTGATTTCCGTTGCCATTCTCGCCGGATTTTCTTCGGTAATCCTGGTGATGCTCATGGGGCAGTCGCGCGTATTCTATTCAATGTCCAATGACGGACTGATGCCCAAGGTGTTCTCCGAGCTTCATCCGAAGTGGAGAACCCCGTACAAGTCGAACATGATTCTTTTTGTATTTGTGGGACTCTTCTCCGCATTTGTCCCTGGCACGGTGGCGGGCGACCTCACCAGCTTCGGCACACTCTTCGCGTTCGTGCTGGTGTGTGCGGGCGTGTGGGTGATGCGCGTGAAGAATCCGACTGCGGTAAGGCCTTTTGCTACGCCGTTGGTTCCGTTGGTGCCCATTCTGGGCATGTTGGTCTGCACCACCCTTATCCTATCACTCGATCCAACAACCCAACTAGTCGCCTTGGGATGGATGATTTTTGGCCTGGTGATCTACTTCGCCTACGGGAAATCGCACAGCTACCTGCAGAAACAGCAGGGCGGATCTAATTAAGAATATCGTCCGTGATCGTCAGTTGAAATCCTGACAACTGGGTGGTGTATTGACGCAACGGCCTGGAGGCGACTCCACCCGTTGGAGCTCCATTGCTGAAGGCAAACGTTGAATTGCAGCATGGGTCAACCATGTACAACGATGACGAATGGACATTGACGGTTGCGCAGGCCTCGTTGGGACGGAATGGGCAGTTGCGTTCAAATGCGCGGAAGGTTGATGCATCCTGCCGGTAGACAATCACTCCCCGTACGCCGATGGAATTGATCTCCTTGTATCCGCCGTTGATGGTCAACGGTTGATATTCAGGCGCCGTAAGATTAATGATAAAATCAGGAAAGTTTACGATCGGGATGGGATCGTCGCCCATGTTGGGTTGACATGAAAGAAACCCCGCTATCGACAGGAAAAGCCCAATCCACTTACCCGCTCTTTTCATCACTGTAGTTGTAAAACCCTCTCCCCGATTTCCTGCCCAAGCGGCCTTCCTTCACCAAAGACTGCTGGATCGTGCTTGGAGCAAACTTCTGCGCCCGCCCGAATCCTTCGTACACCGACGTGGTCACCGACAGATTCGTGTCTACCCCGATCAAGTCCATCAGTTCGAAAGGGCCCATTCGAAAGCCTGATGAACGAATCAGCGCGTCAATAGTCGGTACATCGGCTGCCTTGCCTTCCAGCAATTTCAAGGCCTCCACATAGAAATGCCGGGCCACCCGGTTAACGATAAAGCCCGGTGAATCTTTCGCCCTAACGGCTATTTTTCCGATGTGCCGCGAAAAGGCGGCAATCGCCTCCGTGATTTCCGGTCTTGTTGAAGGGCTGGTGATTATCTCCACCAACTTCATCCGGTCGGCCGGGTTGAAGAAGTGAAGGCCGATGCAGGCTGAGGGGTCTTTCAATCCCTCCCCGATCTGCGTAACCGAAATGGACGACGTATTGGTGGCCAGGATGACCTTGCCCTGATTCACCGTCTCCAGCTGGCTAAACAGTTGCTTCTTCACGTCGAGTCTCTCCACAGCCGCTTCGATGATCAGGTCCGCCTTCAGTTCCTTCAGCTCAGTGACCGGAAAAATACGGTTCAGTAAATCTATCTTTTCCTCTTCCGAAAGCTTTCCCTTTTTAACACTCGCATTGAGATTCGCCTCTATCCCACGAAGGGCTTTTTGAACCTGCTCCGGATTGACATCGTACAACAAGGTTCTGTATCCAGCCGAGGAGCATACCTGAGCGATGCCCAGGCCCATGGTTCCGGCTCCAACTACACCCACCGACGAGCCAGGGTTCATCAGAGTACCGGCTTAAACTGTCTCAGGAAACGTACGTCGTTTTCAGAAAAGAGTCGAAGGTCGTTGATGCCATAGCGGAGCATGGTCACTCGTTCAATGCCCATACCGAAAGCAAATCCCGTAAACTCTTCCGGGTCGATGTTAACATGGCGAAGGACGTTAGGATGTACCATACCAGAGCCCGCAATTTCTACCCACCCGGAGTGCTTGCATATGTTACAACCCTTTCCACCACAGATGAAGCATGAGACATCGATCTCGGCGCTGGGTTCGGTAAAAGGGAAGAAGGAAGGACGAAGACGGATTTTGGTTTCCTTTCCAAACATTTCCTTCGAGAAATGATAAAGGGTCTGCTTGAGGTCAGCAAAGCTCACATTCCGGTCTACGTACAACGCCTCCACCTGGTGAAAGAAACAATGGGCGCGGGCGGAAATAGCCTCGTTGCGGTACACCCGCCCCGGCATGATGGCACGCAACGGCGGTCGCTGCTTTTCCATCAACCTGATTTGGACGTTGGACGTATGGGTGCGCAAGAGTACATCCGGATTGCGATCGATGAAGAACGTATCCTGCATTTCCCGGGCCGGATGGTTTTCAGGGAAGTTCAGCGCCGTGAAATTATGCCAGTCGTCTTCAATTTCGGGGCCGTCGGCCACCGAGAATCCAAGACGCTCAAAGATCTCAATGATTCGATAACGTGTGAGTGTGAGGGGATGCAGACTCCCCAACGCATCAGGCACCGGCGGCAAGGTCAGGTCAATATCATCCCGTGTGCCCGCATCCGCGGACGAAAGCGACTCACTCAACTCCTTGAATTTTGATTCAGCCAGTTGCTTGAGCTCATTCAGCGGCTTGCCCACATTCTTCTTCTGGTCGGCCGGAAGCTGCTTTAGTTCATCGAAAAGGGAAGGGATGATTCCTTTGCGGCTGAGGTATTTCAGGCGGAAAGACTCCAGCTCTTCAGTGGAAGTCGGTTGAGTCCTATGAATTTCCTCTTTCAGAGATTGCACCTTCTCGAGCATGGCTGGGGGTCAGGCGGGTTTCTTCTGCATCCGCTGAAGGGCAAAATTAATGAACAGGCAGGCGATTACAATGACCGGAAGGAGAACAAGGTCATTCTGCCTGCGCATGACAAGCGCCAGGCCAATGAAAGCGAGGTTTATCAATGAAATCCAGATTACCGCGCGCGAATGGCTCATGCCGGCAGCCAGAAACCGGTGGTGAATGTGGTTGCGGTCGGCATGAAAAGGCGATTGCAGCTGACGTAACCGCACCAGGATCACCCGGAAGGTGTCAAACAACGGAATAATCAAGACACAAAAAGCCGTGGAAATTGAAGAGGCAAATTTTGCGGGGTGGTCCAGCGGCAGGTTGGCGTTGTGATTGATGAAGCGGATCGTGAGGACGGAGAGAATCAGGCCGATGGTCAAGGCACCCGTATCGCCCATGAAGATGGAAGAGGGTTGCCAGTTGAAAATAAGGAACGCAATCAACGCCCCGGCAAAACAAAGGGCGATGAGTCCTGTGTACTGATCATCAGCCTCCATAAACCAGATTCCAAGAAAAGCCAGGGCCAGAACACCCACCGATCCGGCCAGGCCATCGATGCCATCAATGAGGTTGTATGCATTGGAGATGATAATGACCGTCACGAAACTGATCAGGTATGAAAGGTAGAGTGGAAGTGGTTCACTGTTCCATTCATAGAAGGAATGGAGCAACACCCTGTCAAGGAACACGGTGACCAGGACAGGAAGAAACTGGCTTATGAGTTTTTGGCGGGGAGTAAGCGCAAGCACATCGTCACGGAGGCCGATCAGAAACATGAGCGCGATGGAAATGAAGAAGTACTTTCTTTCAATCCACTGCTGGAGCGGAAGTCCCATAAGCAGGGCCAGCACCGAGCCGATCATGATGGCCACGCCGCCCATAGAAGGAACCGAGCTGGCGTGAATTTTATGAGTGCCGGGGGAGTCGAACCAGTTGAGGGTTTTGAAGATTTTGATGACGACGGGGAACAGCAACACGGATATTACCAGAGAAATTACTGGAAAGACGATGATATTGAATTCACCCATGATGCAGAGAACGACAAGTTACTCAGAAAGCTTTATCACTTCCGCGGATGAGGCTAATTACGGTAAGCACGATGATTTTGAGGTCGAGCCAGAAGGACCAATTTTCAATGTAATGGCGATCAAGGCGGACGCGGTTGATCATATCCTCAATATTCCTTGTTTCACCGCGGAAACCCATGCATTGGGCCAACCCTGTTATTCCAGGCTTGACGTAGTGTCTACCCATAAAAGTCTCAATCAGCTGGCTATACTCTTCAGTGTGGCGGAGCATGTGGGGTCTGGGGCCTACAACGGACATACTCCCAGTGAACACGTTAATAAATTGAGGGAGTTCATCAAGGCTGGTCCTCCTCAGAAAAGCACCAACCCTGGTGATCCTCGGATCATTCCTTGTTGCTTGAAGCTCATCAGACTCTTTATTAATCACCATCGTCCGAAATTTGAGGCACATAAACGGGCGATTGCCCTTTCCGCTCCTAGCCTGCCTAAAAAACAGCGGCCCCCGGGAATCGAGTTTGACGGCAATAAAGAGTAGGGGTAGAAGCCACGACATGACTGTTATTAGAAACAGGCCGCTAAACAACAAATCAAATGCTCTTTTGATTGCTTGATTGGCCGAATCATCCAGGGGAACCAAAGCTACTTCCTTTGGTAGCTCAATCCTTGTTGAATCAAACTTTATCCCTTGCTCAACTCCTGAGTTGGCAACTATCATGCTCACTTTGATTAGTGAATCCAGTCCAAAGTTGACGAGTTCGCTCAATGACTGTTGGCTTTGGTCAAGAATGCTGTAGAAGATCTCATGAATATCTTCGCGGCTGCAATACTCTCGAATTTTGTCAACATCATTCTTAACCCAGTCTGAATTCAAATAGCCTTTGAACCGATAACCCAATTCTCCATGAATCAAGAAGTGCTTCCTTAATTCGCGTGAACGTTCATCTCTTCCAATAATAACATAGTTCTTAACAATCAATTCAGGAGTAAATACCTTTCTGAGATAATAAATCGTAATCCTCCAAGAGAAAAACAATGGTATGAAAAATCCATATATGGCCAGAATCTCAAGAAATGAGTACTTCCTGGCGAAAAAGAAGATCAATGAAGCCAAGATGAGAAGATGAATGAAGATGAATGCCAATTGACTCTTTAGAATTCTGGTAGCGCCCCAGCCTTTGTCAATTGTATACGGGCTTGAAACCAGGACTAGAAAGAGCCAACCCAAGTTGCTGAAAACGATCAAATAAGTTCTGTCCACTGCATTTGCATCAGCAAGAATTGATGCACCCATTATAGCTGCATCCAGCAAGACTATATCGCCAAAAAAGAATACCCACCTAAGGATGCCGGTCATAACAATCTAGAAGAAATCAGACATAGATGGGATCTTAATTTACTATCGAAGCAGGAAGCTCCTTGGAGGTTGAAAGTAGGCGAGAGACCAGTAGTTGATGCAGAAACGCAAAAAAAACAATTCCCTGATATCTGTCTAAAAACACTTCCGTCACGCCATAGATCACGAAAGGAAAAATGACCAAAATAGCCATCGAATAGTTTGCTTTGAAACCAAGGAATAACGGCCGCCCAATAAGTATCATCAGTACGATTAGCCCAATGATCCCATGCGAAAGATAGGTTTGAAGATATTCATTGTGGGCATTCATATTATCCTCAGCAAATTGCATAAGTCCATTCTTTCGGTAATATTCGTTAAGTGCAAGGCGCCCACTGCCAGTTCCTACTCCGAGCAGCACATCCTCATTGGCATGAACAGCTGCTGCCCATAAATCAAAGCGCTCCCATGAATCGCTAAAGGCCTCCACCTTATATAGCAGGTTAGACACAGTAAAAAGACCAATCGTCATTCCAATCACCAACACAAATGTCCTAGAGCTTCTACTGATGCTTAAGGAGGGAAAGTTTATTAGAACAAAATACGAAAAGACCATCAAAATACTGATAAAGGACGTTCTTCCGCCGGTAAGCATAAGGACACAAAAGAGGCTAATGATCATGATTACCAGCAGTTTCGGCTGATTAATGCTGGGGTCGAATTGTAGGAGGTATAATCCACAGGTGATAGCAAAGACCAAGAAGTAAGCAAAGTAAGTTGGTTGAAAATCCAACAATCCAGTTAGCTCGTAGAAAAACAAAACATTGGAATTTCCAGTCACCCAAAACCTCCAAATAGCATTGACGACCAATATCAAACTTGCCAAGCTGACGCCCCCACAAAAGGAAATAAAGATTGATCTGACCGCACTCTCGTTGAATTCCCTGAGTCCACAGAATATCAGTGGCAGCGCAAGCACACTTAGACTTGTTTCCAGGGTCCTAATTCCAAGTGCTGCATCACTCGTAATGAGAAGGCCAAAAGATAGTAAGGCAAAATAGAGAACCATATCCCACCCCGAAGCAAGCACCTTCCTGATGTGAGCGCGTCGTATGGATAACAATAGAGTAATCACGATTACTCTGGAGCTAATGTACTGAGAGAGGGGGATGGTAAACGCAATGAATGCCACCAAAAAGGATAAAACCTTGTCAAGGCCAATACCTCTTTGCTTGTCAGTGAAATTGTTTACCACACTTCCAAGTTAACAAAATCTGATGGTAGTAGTCTACAGTATTCCTATACTCTCTCAAGTAGAAATGATCTAAACTTTGTCATGATGGACTCTTTGTCTAAATTAACCTTGGCATATGCTCTAGCTCGCTCTCGTATAGGCTGGAGATCAGAAGTCAATGCAATACGAATGGCGTCTTCAAGAGCTTTGGCATTCTCAGGCTCCACAATTATGCCGATGCGGTTTTCAGTGACGATATCATACAAGGTAGTGCCCGGCGTGGCAGTCACCAGTGCGCAACCTCCAACAGATAGTATACCAGTCAGTTTTGAAGGCATAACCAAATCAGCTGCTGCCCTTTTTTGAATGACTAGATGAAGGGTGGCTAGATTCAAAACCTTTGGCAACAGCTCAACCGGCTGCAGTGGTCTCATAGACACATTCGAGACATGTCTTTGTTCAATCAAGGCTTCAAGATTTTTACGATACGCTCCTTCACCTATTATCAAGAACTGTATATTGACATCACGCATTCGATGAGCAACCTCAATAATAACATCAAGGCCCTGTTTTTCACCCAGGTTACCGGAGTATAGCACTATTGGCTTTCCACCTCCAAGGTCCAATTTCTCAAGCATTTCCATGTCACTCGGCAAAGGCCGAAGGTCTTCTGTATTAATCCAATTCCTTAGTTCAATCAGTTTGTCATTGTTGACGCCTTTCTCCTTGATTTTCCGCTTCATACCCTCGCTGATTGTACTGACGAAGTCGCTGTGCCGCAGGATCAGCTTTTCAATTTTGCCAACTAACCATAGCAGCGATTTGCTCTTTATCAACTTCAAGTCTCGTGCGGCATCCAATTGCAAGTCCTGGACATGATAGATCAATATCGTTCGGTGAAACATTTGATATCCCAATCCAAGCAGTCCCAAAATTAGTGGTGGTGCTACGATTATAACCGCATCATACTTCTTGAACAAAGAAGCAAACCAAAAAATGAGACTAGTAGAGAGAAAAGACAATTCATGCAATATTCGAGTCCAGCCCGAAACTACCGAGGGCACAAACAATGGTGCTCTTAATACTTCAACATCCTTGATTATCTCCTTATGCCAAAATCTTCCCTTATAAGCAGGGAACACCTTCCAATTCGGATAGTAAGGCATTGAAGTAACTACAGTTACTACATCGCCTTTCTTTGCAAACCATTCTGACAATTCGGTGGTATACTTTCCGATGCCAATCAATTCAGGATAGTAATTGATACCGAGAACTAGAATTCTCATTTTTGGTTCAAAGTGAGATAACTGCTGTAAAAGAATCCAAAGAAGATTGCTCCCTGTGCTCTTCCTAAAACATTTTCTGTCATAAAAAAAATTGCTATTAATAGAAGAAAAACGGCTGGTTCAACTTTTCTCTGTCTGACAAAGAGGAGAAATGGTAGGGCCAGGACAATCCCAATAATCAGTCCACCCAATATGCCGAATCGCATTAGCTGTGTCAGGAATTGATTGTGGGCATTCATTTGTTCATCCGCCAATTCCCTGTATTCCTTTTGGCGGTACTTCTCCACCAGTGCATCTTCAGCATCGCCAGTGCCAACTCCTAAAAGCCAGTTCTCACGGATAACTTCAACAGCGCATGGCCAAATCAAAGCTCTGGATTTTGGATCGAAAGACTTTACATCTGGATTTGTAATTTCGTCATATATTGATTGAATCCTCATCTTCGTAAACCCAGAATATTTATACAACACACCAAATGAGAGGACTAACAGTGCGACGATTAACCCACCAACGAACCACTTCCTTAGTTTCGACGAGATATAGATTGCATAAAATATCAGAACTAGTGCATTGCATAGCAGAGGAGTGCGTGCCGAAAGTTGAAAAAGAAAGAATGAATTAATCAGGACAATTGCCACCATACCTGATTTCCATTTGATCCCATTTTCGGGGGATAGAATTTTCGAGATACAATAGATATTTGAAAGGACAATAAATGTACCTAAGTAGGCAGGCTGAGCAAGAAATTCAGTAGTTAAGGAGTTATATGTATAATCATAGGAAAAGAAATAACGAAAGAAATCATACTGATTCTGGGTAATTCTTAGCCAAAGAAAACGGCATTCAACTCCAGTTACCACCACTACCAATGAGGCGACAAACCAATCTTTCAGCCTGGAGAACTCCTGATTGGACAATCCCATCTGGCTAAGAATAAACGGCAAGAAGAGCAAGGACAGCTGTCTTTCGATTGCATTCCACCCAGCTGACAAATTAGCAGAATAGCTTAGTCCAAAGATTGAAATTACCTCCAATACTGCTGGCAACCAGAAGGACAACTTCTTGTAGAATACCACTTCAGCCTCGCCCCGCAGTGTCTTAATCACTGCATAGATCATGAGCGCTGCTATGGCATAACTTGGAATAACATATGAGTAGGGCAAAAAGAAGATAATTGCCCCCAAACAAACTAACCTGAAGTTATTACCTAGAAGATTCAAACTTATTCTCCCACCTTTTTGCTAACGTTTCGGTACAAGAAATCCATTTGCAGAATTTCCCCACTACCGCCTTCGAGGTACCCTACCGGTCCTACTACACGGAAGCCAAGGTCTTTCAAATAATCGTTCATCTCGTCAAATAAGGGCTCTCCTTTGTACATAGGAACAAAGGAAGCCTCTAATACAACATAATCTATTTTATGAAGAATTCCCGTTGATCCTTCAAGCACTTTCCTTTCATACCCCTGAACATCTAGCTTAAGTAGTACAGGTGATTTCATTTGCTCGAGTG
>JAYRNL010000172.1:0-12928 GCA_041912235.1 Cyclobacteriaceae bacterium | reverse complement strand
GCTCACGCAGGCAATTCACGGGATTGACATTGGCGGCACGGATGGCCTGTGACGCGATGGTCAGCCAGGCGATGACGAGGGCAAGCGCACCGGCCAGGGCGAAGTAACCGATCCCCAGGTCGATGTGGAAGGCAAATCGAACCAGCCATTGTTTCAGCAACCAGTAACTGACCGGCAACCCCAAGGCAATAGAAACCAGTACCATTTTCGTAAAATCTGCCGAAAGCAGGATGACGATGTTCCCGGAAGTTGACCCGAGCGCTTTGCGAATGCCAATCTCTTTCGTGCGCCGCTCGGCCGTGAACGTAGCCAACCCAAACAAGCCAAGGCAGGATATCAATACGGCCATGGTGGCAAAGGCGAATGAGAGCGAGGCAACGCGCTGTTCGGCAGCATACAATTTCCCATACTCCTGATCCTGCCACTGGTATTCAAAAGCAAAGCCGGGGTTGAGGCTGGTGTACACGTTCTTGATTCCTTCAAGGGCTTCCTTTTCCCGACCAGCTTCCAGCCGGACCATGAAGGTGAAGGTGTTTCGCGGGCTTAGCCGGAAGAAAAGCGGCGCGACTTGCTCGTGCAGTGATTGAAAGTGGAAATCCTTGACGACCCCTATTATCTCCAGGTCGTATTCGTCCCATAACTTGATGTGTTTCCCGACAGGATCCTCCATACCCATGGCACGGATGGCGGCCTCATTGAAGATGATCTTGGTCGTGTCGGCCCCGAATTGTTCAGCGTAGGAACGTCCTTGTGCCATGGAGGTGCCAAGCAGTTCGATGGTGCCATAATTCACTGCGATGTTCTCAAACAGGATGTTGGTCTTAGGATCCTTGCCTTCCCATTCCAAACCACTGGTGTTGTTATTTCTCCCCAGGAGCTGAGCGCTAATGCTGGCAGCTCCGACCACACCGGGTACTCTCCGGACTTCAGTGAGGAACGTCTCCCGGTTGTCCCTTAATTTGCCTTCGATGTTGATTTGAATAAGGTGTTCCTTGTCGTACCCCAGGTTCTTGGTCTGGGTGAATTCAATCTGTTGGTAAATAACAAGCACGGAGACAATGAGGATAACGGAGAGAAAGAACTGAAAGACCACCAGTCCTTTTCTTGCCCAGAGTTCACCAAGGGAGCCGCTTACCGCACCCTTGAGTACCGCGGCTGGACGGAAGCCCGACAGGTAAAAAGCCGGGTAGCTTCCGGACACGAGCCCGGTGATGACCGTTATGGCACCGGCCCACAACAAGAACCGGAGATCAATGACGGACAACTCAATTCGCTTGTCGGTGATTTCATTGAATTTCGGAAGGGCGAGAAAAACCAGTACGAGGGCGAGGAAAACAGAGCACAGCGTCACCACCAGCGACTCACTCAGAAACTGAATAATGAGGCTTCGTCGTTGTGCGCCAACGGTTTTCTTGATACCCACCTCTTTTGCCTTTCGCGTGGCCCTGGCCGTTGACAAGTTCATGAAGTTGATGCAGGCGATGAGGAGAATGAAGATGGCAATGATCGAGAACAACTGGACATATTCAATTCTTCCTCCTGCCTGGACTCCATTTTCGTAACGCCCGTGAAGGTACCGGTCCGAATAATGTACGACGAACAAGTCTGTTTCAGTCTCTTTATTCTTGGTTCTCAGAAAATCCTTGATCTTGGTCGAGAAGGCTGCGGCGTTTGTGCCCTTCCTGAAGGCAACAAACGTGGATGGACCGTTGTTGCCCCACTGGGTGACCCATTCATTGTCTTTCTTGAATTCTTCAAAGGACAATACAAACTCAAATTGCAGGGATGAGCTACTGGGGGTGTCTTCGAAAACACCGGTAACCTGAAAACTTTTGTTGTGCTGGAGTTCGAGGGACTTTCCAATCACGTCATCTTCGCTGTTGAACAGTTTGCGGGCCAGGGAACGGCTAATCACGATTGAATGGTCATCCTTCAATACCTGGTCGGCATTGCCCTGCACCAGTTTGAAGGAAAAAATATTGAAGTAGTCTGTTCCGACATACCAACCTTTCGCTTTCACGTTCTGATCCTTAAACGACAGCGTGAAGCTGTTTATCCAGGTCGTGGTGGCTGCAAACTCCACCTCAGGGAATTCCGCCTTCAGCGCTTCGGCCAACAGACCCGGGGTCGAGGTCGTGGTCATGATTCCGTCGGCGTACTTCTGGTGCTCCATGACCTGATAGAGGCGGGCATCTTTTTCGTGAAACTTGTTCATGTTCAGTTCATCGCTCACCCAGAGGAAAATGAGCAGGGTGCAGGCCAACCCGGTGGAAAGCCCAATCAGGTTGATGGCGTAGTACCCTTTGGCACGTTGGAAGTTTCTGTAAACCAGGAGTAGATGGTGTTTGAGCATGCGCGTAGGTGATTATAGCCTAAAGACACATAGCGATACGGGAGGTTGCAAGTGTGTGGCAACGCCCAGGACCGGCATCCGATGCCTGAGACGCAGCACACCCAAGGTATACCGGAACCTGACCTACAGGTTACGGAGGTGTGCGATCATTTTTTGGCGAATTGCCGTGTCGGGCAGTTTTCCCTGTCCAGCCCCAAGGTTGTCCAGCAGGTGCTTGAGTTTGGATGTGCCCGGTATCACGCACGTTACGGCCGGATGAGACAGGATGAACTTGAGAAAAAACTGCCCCCAACTGGCGCAATCAAAATCGGCAGCCCAGGCGGGCAGGGATTTTCCTTTCACCTTTTCAAATAGCGCTCCTTCCTCGAACGGACGATTGATCAAAACCCCGACATTCAAATCTTTGGCCAACGGCAGCAGTTTCTGTTCGGCGTGTGTGTCCAGTAAATTGTAATTGATTTGTATAAAGTCGACGGGATTTTGTCGGATTATCGCGGCAAGGGTATCGTGTGAACTGTCAACGTAATGGGTTAATCCAATGTAGCGAAGGCGGCCTTCTTCTTTCCATTGCCTCAATGTCTTGAGATGTACCTGCCAATCCACCAGGTTATGGATTTGCATGAGGTCAATTTGTTTCCGTTGCAGCAAGGCAAAGGATTCATTCATCTGGCGGATGCCGGCGGCTTCGCCGGTGGTCCATACTTTAGTGGCCATGAACAGTTTGTCATTCAGACCCAGTTCCGAAGAAAGTTTTCCAACCACCTCCTCGGATTTCCCATACATCGGAGAGCTGTCAATGACAGAACCCCCTTCTTGCACAAGTGTCTTAAGGACAGTCCGAAGGGGTTCATAGGCATTAGGTTCGACATCAAACGTCTGCCAGGTGCCAACGCCAATGATGGGCAAGCTTTCCTGGGTTCCGGGGATATTCCGCTTCATCAACGCCGAAGGTACGAACCGGAAGCTCCCGAGCGGGACCAATGACGCTGTGGCCACCACCTTGAGCCACTCACGTCGATTGAACGATTGCATATTCGTTATACGAAAGGCGTAGGGGTAAGTTCCGGCTCAGTACGAATCCTATTCCCCGGCCAAAAGTGGAGTCAAAGTTCCGCGTATTGCTTTCGGAACCATTTGATCGGCACCAGCGACCGCATCTCCTTTTTTTTAATGAAGAAGTTGATCTTTAGAATATCGAATGTTGAAAAGAGCATAAATACATCGACACGTTGTCCTGTGCGCATATCAGTGTCAAATCCGTTTACAGAGCCCAAAACGGAGAAGGAATCAGTTTTGTCTGTCGCGGTTGTTGCCAGGACGATCTCTTGTTCTTTTGGATTCTCTTCATCGGTATAAAACTGAAAATCAACCATTTTTTCTGGGTTGACCTTCTCATTAAAAACCAATTCAATTCTTCCGGGCCTGTCCCCTTCGAGTCCTTTTTTGACCATCAGCATCAGGGTACCACGCATTCCTTTTGGGGTCACCGATGAGTATGGGGCGACCAGAACAAGCCATGTTGATGTGTCGGACTTGACCACCTTCCATTTATACCTTTCTTGTAGTAATTCATCTGCTTCATCCTTTTGGGGAGGATTAGTCTGCGCCAGCGCAGAAAGTCCGCCGGTCAGAGTAATGCAAAAGGTGAGGAGGAGCATCCTGGTGGATCGCCTCCAGTTGTAATGCCCAACTGATTTCGGACAAAAAAGTTTGGTTGCCATTGACATGAAAGTTGTTGTAATATAAGCCAAGTAGTGAGGCGCGTAACTTACGATCGTACTATATTGCTATCTTTGAAAAGCAACCTTCCATTCTCCTAAGCTCTAATCATGAAACTCTGGTTGACCTTTTGTTTCATGACGGCCTTTTTCAGCAGCGCTTTCACCCAGAAGTCCACAACGAGCTACAGCGTCCTGGGAACCAACCTGGTTAACCGGCAGAAGATCTTCGGGCACATTGTCGAGGTCGAAGACAGGCGATTCGATCAGGTGCTGGTGGATACGGCGCGAATGCTCATCAAGGTCAGGCTCACGGGAGTTACTAAGGAGGGCTCGCCAACGATGTGGAAGTCGCGCATCCTGGCGGTGTATGACCTGACCTCCTTGAACATGAAGTGGTCCAGGAATTTTCCGGGCTTGCAAACCATACTGATGACCGATCACTTCATGATGTTCAGCCTCCAGAGTTCCCAGTTGCTGGATGTTAACACCGGGAAGCGCATTTGGAAGATTTCTCCTTCCCTTTGGTACGTCGACGACAAGACGGGCATGGGGCTTTCTACTGATTCGAAAACCAGAATCCAGGGAGTAGACCTGAAAGCGGGTAAAGTCGTGTGGGAGAGAAGAATGGAGAAGACCTTTACCGGGCGCGAAGTAACACGACTCAACGACACTACCCTTCTTTTCAACGACAATGGGCTTCAGTCCCTGGATCTCCGCACCGGCCAGGGTTGGATTTATGATGCCCAGTCGATGCGTAGTTACGCCAACGCCGCGGATATCGCCGGCACTACCCTTGATGTGGTAGGCGTCTTTTTCGGAGTGGCACCAACCGGCGGCAACTCCCACGTGGTAAGAAAGATTCATTCCAACGTGCTACAGGAGGACGATCGGCTATTCGTAGCGGCCAGGGACAGGATCAGTTGCATTACCAAAAAGGGAAAGCTTGTTTGGGAGCGGGTATTCTCGAAGGACACGATGGCGTTGATGAGTAGCTCCTCACTGACTCGTAAGGGTGACAACCTGTACCTCTTGAATGAAGGGCATGCAGAAATTAACTTCTTTGACAAGGCCTATGGAAAGCCCTTTCTGGCATCAATCTCCTCTTCCAATGGGTCCATACATTTTCTCAAGCAGTTTGATTTCAAAGAGCCGGTTATTGGTTACCGCCTGACAGACAGCAGCCTTGTGGCACTGACCCGGTACTCCATGGCGGAATACCGACTGAAGGATGGATCGCGCAGCAGAATCAAATTGCTGAGGAATGAGGAGCCCTTGGCGTTGAGGGCCTTTGCGCCGGACAAGTTCCTCTTCAGGAGCGCCCACGACACAACCCGATACGACCACATCATTTCTGGCGACAACAAACACTATATCCTTAAAGAGAAACAGGGCATCACGGTATTCGATCAGGAAATGGCCGTGCTCGGCGACCTTCTCCCCGAGGATTTATTCCTCAACTGGCTGGAGCACGAACGGTACCAGTTTATTGGAAATACGAAGAAGACCGTTGTTCTAGACCCCTCCGGAAGGGCGGTGGCGGTGCTGAACCTCACAAGCAATTCATGGAAGATTGGCGACCGTGTTTACTGCGCAGATGGTCGGAAACTCACCATTATCAAACTTAAGGACATCATTCCACCCAAATGAGCATTCAGGAAACAGCCATCCGCCTGGCCGGTATTGTTGTCCTGGTGAGTTCGGTCCAACCACTGCGGGCTCAGCAGCCCAGACAAGCCGTTGTGACCCGAATAACTGATTCAACAAAACAAAGCAACGGAACACTACCAGGCAACAAGACACTGTTTGGTGTTTCCCTGCTCCTGACTTCGGGTCAATCAGGGGACAGTGGCTATTCCAATCCACTGGGGATAGATTTTGAATTTGTGATACGGCCTACGAAACGTCATCGGTCTACGCCCTACTACATCGGTTTTAATTTCAACATTTCCGGCACCAAGTCCGCAACACCCTTTTTGGTTCCCGGTACGGCCAACGGTTCGCTTGAATCCCAATTCAACACCTCATTTATCGGACTGTCAAACTATTACTTCCTTCCTTCGGAGTCTTCAATCAAGCCTTTTCTTGGACTTACCCTGGGAGTCAGAACAATGCGAAATTTCGTGAGCACCGACTACGTGTATATCAACCCGCAGCTTCCGTGGCCAGGCCATGATGAAGTGGTAAATAAGTCCTCGTCGCAATTTTCGACCGGAATGTTTTTTGGCTGCTTCTTTCAGATCGTAGGTATGCGCGGCCTTTACTTTAAGACCGGCGTCGCGACGGGTGGTGATTTCGACGTCTGCAAGGATGGTTCCGTCAAATCCACCGTCAGGCATCAATACACCTACGAAATGGGCACAACCAACTCAATATTTCTGACGGCAAACCTGGGCTTGATGTTCTAAGCACCACAGGGTGGTTCAACTCACCCATCGGTGAGTCGCACCGAATATCAGTGCGAATACGCAGGAAAGGAATTTGCTTCTACTGAAGCATTATTCACTCTTCAACACCTCCGCTGGATTCGCCTGCGCCGCCCTGACCGTCTGCGAAAGGATCATCACCAGGGCGATGAACAGCACCGCGCCCACGCCGAGCAACATATCCACTACCGACAACGGAGCATGGTTGCCTAACTCAGGGAATGCCACCTGCTCAAAGAACAAAATGGTCACTGGCAGCGAAATGAGTGTAGCAATGGCGAGCAGGGTGAGGAATCCTTTTCCGAGGAGAAACAACAGCGCCTGTACCGACGCGCCCATCACTTTGCGGATGCTGATTTCCTTCAGCCGGGTTTCCGTGGTGAAAACGACCATGCCCAGCAATCCCATGGAAGCAATGGTGATCGCCAGGAAAGCGAGGGCGCCGGCAATCTTGATGGCGGCCTTGAGTTCGGCAAAGGCATGCTCCAGTTGCTCGGAATAGAACCTTCCCTCATAGGGATGCACGTTGTCATGCTTTTTCCAGATCGCCTCCAGTTTATCGCGCGTGGCCAGCAGGTCGGTGGAAGCGACTTTGATGTTTAACACATTAAGACCTTCATTCCTGTAGCGGAACATGACCATCCGGTCGGAAGCTTTGTCGTTCGCGCGCCCGTACGAGAAGTCCCGCATGACGCCGATGATGCGTACTTCTTTGCCATTAATTTTCAGCACCTGGTCGAGGGCTTTCTGCGGATCGCCACCCGCCACCTGGAATCGCTTCAGCACTTGCGGGTTTACGATAACCTCTGATTCCTCAAATTTGCCGGTCCTCGCCTGGAAGTTCCGGCCTGCCAACAGCTGGTGGTTGTGTAACGGCAGGTATTTTTCATCAATGACATTGTAGGCCACCCCCGCTGAATCATCGGGATGCTCTGGTGATTTCACCCGAGAGATCCAGTAGTTGCCAATGCTCGTGACCATTTGCGATTGGGAAATGTCTACCACTTCGGGAAGTTCTGCGATGTCCTTCTTCAACAGTTCAGCTTTGTTTCCTCGCAGCGGAAGGTTGATGATATTCTCCGTGGAGAAGCCAAGGTCGAAGGCGATGTAGTGCCGGTATTGTTGGTAGACGATCGCCGTAGACGTGATCAGGATAATGGATATGCAATACTGGAAGACGATGAGCACCTTGCGTGCCGTCAACTTTCTGGACAAGCGGTACGTAGCGCCATCTTTTAGTACATCAATGGTGTTGATCTTCGAAAAAAACAGCGCGGGGAAGAACCCGGTGACAATGCCCAACAAGAGAGCGAAGGCGACAAACAGTCCCAGGTTCTTGGGCGTAAGATCCAGTTGGTACAGTGCCTGCAGGTCGGGGTTAAAGCCGAGGAACACCGGCTTGACCGTCATATAAAGTAGCAGTGCGATGAGGAGGGCGCAGAACGAAATCAATACCGCCTCTACGATAAACTGGCTCCGCACCTGGCTGCGAAGGGCTCCGACAACTTTGCGGATGCCTACCTCCCGTGTGCGGCGCAGGGACCGGGCGATGGAGAGGTTGGTGTAATTGAAGCAGGCGGAGAGGATCACGACAAAGGCGAGGCTGCCGAAAATCCACAAGGAGGATATTCCCATGACATGGCCGATCTGGTTGTTCATATCCGGGCTGATCATGATGTCATCCAGTGCCTGCAACTGCAGACCGATGTGTGTATTTTCCACCGTCGGATCTTCCCGTTCGCTGAGTTTAACCAGCTCGGGTTGAATCAAAGCGGGATCATATCCTTCCGGAAGCAGCAGGTACACCCACGTACCCCAGATGTCATCCCACTTCATTTCATCCTTGCTGTCTTTATATAGCACTTCGCGTGTGGACATCGAGCCAAGTATTTCAAACCGGATGTGCGAGAACTTCGGGATGTCCTTAAGGATTCCGGTAACCGTGTACTGCTTGTCATTGTTGTAGGTCACGCTCTTGCCCAGTGCCTCGTCATTGCCGAACAGCTTCCTGGCTGCTGTTTCGGTCAGGACCACGGAGAATGCGTCACGCAGCACGGTTTCCGGGTTGCCTTTGGTCAATTCGAATGAGAATACCTTGAACAAATCCTGGTTGGCCCAGAATCCCTCCATGGGAAGCGTTTTGTTGTTATAGGTCAGATCGCCGCTGAACTCCCTGTGAAGAATAGCTACACCCTCCGGAGCGGAGAACTCGTTCTTTATCAATTGACCAGCTTTCAAGGATGTCGTGGCCATGAGGCTCATGTCTCGCTTCTTCAGAAACTCATAATCACTGACCACCCGGTAGATGCGGTTGTGATTCTTGTGAAACTTGTCATAGGAGAGGATATCCGAGAGTACGCCGATCAGCAGGAGTCCCACCGTCATGCTGATGGCGAGACCGGAGATGTTGATGGCGGAGAACAACTTGTTGCGCACCAGGTTGCGGCTTGACGTCTTGATGTAGTTTCCCAGCATAAGCCAATGGATTAGGGGACGGAGGGGTTTCGGTTTTCGGATTGTGTAGGGGCGAAGAAATTTGAATACATCGAGGATGTAAATCAGTTTAGCCTTTCGCGGGCCTTTCGCCCGGCAATTGCGGTCAAAGTATTCGGCAAGGTCGCCGTCGAGGTCCTCGACCAGTTCGGGGCGACAGTACCAGTGCAGGAACCGTGTCGCCCAACGCGGAGGCAGCAGGGGTCGTTGACCCTTCATGAAGCGATGGCTTTGAGTGAGAAGGAAGGAATGCGGCTCCAGAGGTCTTCGCGAAGTTCACGGGCTTTCACCAGCGCGGTCTTACCCGGCACCGTTACCGTATAGAACCGTTTGCGTTTTCCGCCCCGAACGTTGGTGGCCTCACCCAACTTACTTTTCAGCAGGCCCTTTTCCTCGAGCCGGTTGAGCACAGCATGGACAACGCCCAGTTTCACCGGCCGTTTGGTATGCCGTTCCAGTTCATCACAGATGGCCACGCTGTACGCATCGTTTATGAGTGCGGCCACGGTAAGCAGTACCAGTTCTTCAAATTCTCCGAGGTTGGTGCCTTTCATAAGCGGAGGTGTTGTGATTAATTACGTAAATGTATGTATAATGGTTGTGAAGTTTGTTTATCCTTTGGTTTTTTGTTTAGTAAGGTCAACATTTGGATGTGCCGAATGGGGAGACGCGGGTTTGCCGGTCTTTCGATTTATCTCCCCAGCCCTCGTTTCATCATTTTACTGAATAGCTCATTGGCTTCAGGTGAAATCCTCAGGCCCAGCACAAAAACGGAAAAGACCAGGGTGATCAATCCTGATCGGAGCACGATATCCAGGAAAACCGGCTGAACGCTTGGTAAAAACATAGAGGCCAGCCAGGAGGCTGACCCAATCCCCAGCACCTTTGGAAAATTGCCGGTAAACGGCTGAAGCCCCAATCGCATCCAGATAAAAGCAAACTTCACTGCATTGAAGATCAACATCGCGATGGCGGCGGCGGCGGCTGCGCCATTGATGCCAAACATCGGAATCAGGTAGTTGTTGGTGCCGACTATCACCACGGCCAGAATAACAATCAACACAATATTAAAGGCGTAATACTTTGAGTACACAATGATCTCGCTGGAGGGTCCGAACAACATATCGACCAGTTTTCCAGCCCCGACAAGGAGCACTACCCATTTTCCAGCCGCATAGATTTCACCTTTGGGCATGAAATAGAAAATGCTGTCGAGGTTGGCGGCGATGCCGATAAAAAGCAGCATGCCGATAATGAACTGGTTCAAGGCGGTCTTGCGGTAAATGGTATGGATTTCAGCCATGTCGTGCTTTTCAAACCCCCTGGAGATAAGGGGTGTCGCCACCTGCGTCATGGCCCGTTTGGGTATCTCAATGACGGTGGCCATATAAAAGGATGTCGTGTAGACAGCGACGGGCGCCAGGCCCAGCAGCCCGGCCACCATGATGCTGTCCACCTTGCCAATGACGATCATGCCCGCGGTGCCGGCGAAACTCAACAAACTGAAACGAATAATTTCATTGCGCAGACCGGGGTCCAATTGAAAGGAAAAATGGAAACCCAACCTGCCTTCCCCAACCAGAGCTCCAAAGAGAATAGCCAACGCAAGCGCATAAATCAATACCGAGCCAATCATTACTTGTGGAAAGTTGATCGTCTCGTTGAAATACAAGAGCGCCAGCAGGCCCAGTAATACACGTACCAAAATCTCCTTCAGGAAGTTGGGTAGCACGTTCTTCAGCAGGGACCGTGAGTAGACTTCCAGCAGGGTGGTCATCACGGTAATAAAGGTCAGCCATAGCGCCAGTCCGGCATAGTGAATGAAGTCGGACGCGTTGGTTTCGAAGTAGCCCACCAGGGTGGCCTCGAAAGTGAAAAAGAGTGTGAGAAATACCGCGAAGGTGACCAATCCTCCTGCGATGATCAGGTTGATGAATCCTTTCCCTTGGTCAGCCTGTTCGCGGAATTTGGGAAAGAACCGGATGATACTTTGCGCAAGGCCGAACTGGGCGAACTGCGCCATTAGGATGGCCGCGTCTTGCAATGTGCGCATCAACCCCACCTGCTCCGGTGAGAGAAAGCGAGGGTAGAGGTAAAGGAGATTTACGTAGCCGATGGCGACGCCGACATAGGAGATGATCGTGGTGATGATCGATTGCCTGACAATGACGCCCATAAGGAATATGCCTGCAAAGTAGTTTATTTGCAAAACATTTGTCGCCGCCCCTCATGAGTCTCTTTGACCGTTTCTTCGGCAGGAAAAAACTTCAACGCGCTTATCAGCATTTCTATCAGCTGGGGTTGAAGGGAATGAACTATGGGCGAGCCAGTGACTACGCGCACAATGGTGAGCAGTGGCTGGTCAACGAGATTCGTCAAATGATTTCTTCTCAAACCGCCGTCCTGTTCGACGTAGGGGCCAACCAAGGGGTTTTTGTTAATCATGCCATCAAGGCCTGGCAGGGGATGAACTACCAGTTGTATGCCTTTGAGCCGTCGGCGTCAACTTTTGCCAGGCTACGCAGTAATGTCGCCGACCTTCCTTTTGTGCATTTGATCGAGAAGGGACTCAGCGATAAACCTGGAACCATGGACCTCTATTATGACAAAGAAGGTTCAGGGTTGGCCTCTGTCTATCCCCGCGACCTGTCGCACTATAAGATTGAATTCGGCAGGAGGGAAACCATCCAACTTACGACCCTGGATGAATTTTGTGCCGCTGAAAAGATTGAACGTATCGATTTTCTGAAGCTGGACGTGGAGGGTCATGAACTGGCGGTGCTGAAGGGTGCGAGCCGCATGTTGAGCGAAGGTAAGGTGCAACTGATCCAATTTGAGTTTGGAGGATGTAACATCGATTCCCGCACCTACTTCCGTGACTATTTCAATTTCTTTAAGCAGGAGTACAATCTTTACCGGATACTTTCCGATGGCCTTGAACCGCTGCCTGCATATCATGAGCGGTTGGAAGTGTTTCAGTCGGCCAACTACCTGGCCATAAAGAAGTAGGCGCTGGGCAACGAGTGATGAAACGGGTAACTGGCATACTTCTGATGGTGCTTGCACTCCTCTCGTGCCGTAAAGATGAAAGTGAAGTAACCTTCTCGCTCCCGGACATCACCCAAACGGGTGCGCAGACCTTTGGTTTCCTCCTTAATACATCCACCGTTTGGGTTAACCATGGTCAGTATTGCGATGCCTACGGTGTGTGCCGCGATAACTTGTCAGGAACTTACTATTCCGGCGATGGAGGCATTACGCTGCAGGCTGATCGCGTCCTTTACAAGGACGGTGTGGCTCACGTGGACACCTTTTCGATGACGCTGCAAACCAACCTCGGCGAACTAAGAACCTATGACATATCGAAGGGGGACTACCTGACCGTTTCTTACCTGCCTGCCGAAGATCGCGTGGCCGGATACCAGTTGCCCAGCGCGGGCGCCTCCTTTCAAGTTACGATCACAAAGCTCGATGTAGCAGCTCACATACTCTCAGGTGAATTCACCGGTACGGTATTCCGCAAGCTGACGACCGGCGGTGTAACTTCAGCCACCGACTCAGTCCGCATGACCAGCGGACGGTTCGATGTGAAGTTCAAGTGAATTAGTGACTTGATGTTCTCTTGGATATGGCAATTGACTCAGGGCCCACGACACCCTTGCGTTTAGCAACGATCAGTCCATCGACGGAAAAACTTTCATCGAGGTTGGCCTCACAGAGAACCTGATACCCGGCCTGGACCAGGCGGTCAAGGCAATCTTTATGCAATTTGTTGGTGTGCGTGGAAATGAAGAAGTAGTCAATACCTCCGCGTTCCAGCACCTTTTGCGCACCCTTCAGCATGGCTACTTCATACCCCTGGATGTCGCTGTGAAGAATGTGAAGGTGACTTAGGTGATGTTTTTCCAGGAGATAGTCAACCGTGTAGGTGGGAATAG
>JAYRNL010000171.1:0-6952 GCA_041912235.1 Cyclobacteriaceae bacterium | reverse complement strand
CACCAGTATACACCCACCTCGTACGCCAGCAGCTTGCTCGAAGTGGTTGAACCTGCGGTGGTTTATCGAAAAGATTTCCCGGCCATTGCCGAGACGGAGATCTTCCCGGGAAAGCGCTCTTTTAGAACCCACGCTTCAGACCGTGTAGAGCAATCCGTTGTTATCTCCATCATCGATCTGCTTATCAAGTACCTGCCAATGGCCGGCAGGGCGCAAACCGGATACATCCACCACTATCTCCTCTACCCGGTTGTCTTTATGATTGTCATCGTTCTACTGACTCACTTCAATTATATCTGATATGCTTGCCCTGCTGGTCATCCTCCTCTCCTCCACATTCTTTCCAGGGGTCATTGTTAAAACCAAGGCGCTTTTCAGCGGGCGTAAAGGTCCCGGAATTTTTCAGCCTTGGCTCGATATCACCAGGCTGTTGAAGAAAGGGAGTGTGTACAGCACCGCTTCCAGCTATGTCTTCCAGGCAGGCGCATCGGTCTATCTGGCTTCCGTACTGGTGGCGACCTTGTTTGTTCCTTTCGATCAACATACGGCCGTCATTTCCTACCCCGGTGATTTTGTCATGTTCGCTTATCTCCTGGGCCTTGGCCGCTTTTTTCTCATCATCAGCGCCCTGGATGTTTCCAGCGGCTTTGAAGGCATGGGTGCCAACCGGGAGGCCTTTTATTCGATGCTGGCCGAACCGGCCTTTTTCATCCTTATGGGCTCTCTGGCCATGTATACGGGATACACATCCTTCAATGAAATCTTTATCAACCTGCACTACCAGGACTATTTCTCCATCATTATTGCCATCATCGCCGGGTTTGTCCTGGGCAACCTCACCCTCGTGGAGACAAGCCGCCTGCCCATCGACGATCCGCTCACTCACCTGGAATTGACCATGGTTCATGAAGTAATGGTCCTTGACCACAGCGGTATCGACCTCGGCCTTATCAAGATCGCCAACAATATCAAGTTTGTGCTCTTCAGCACCCTGAGCGCCAATTGCTTCATCCCGCAAACCTGGAGTTTGGGGATGCAGCTTGCCGTGTACTTTATCGCCCAGGTCGGATTCGCTGTGGGGATTGGTTACTTCGAATCGTTCAGGGCCCGGAACAAGATGGCCATGAACGCACAGTACATTCTCTCGATCTCAGCAATCTCCATGATTCTTATTTTCGTCATCATCATTCTGAATAACAAAATCTGACCATGATCAACTTCGTCATCATCCTGTTTATCATCACCTTGATCTACCTGGCCAAGGTGGAGATGGTGAAGAGCTATTATCCACTCATGGGCCTGCAGGGGGTTTTACTTTTTGGTCTCGCCTTGCTCGAATTGCAAGAGGTGAACGTGTTGCAACTGGCCTTCATCCTGCTGGAGACGCTGATCTTCAAGGCCATCTTTGTCCCCTTCTTCCTGCTCCGCATCACACGGGGAAAAATTCATCGGCATCAAAACAGCCCGGTCAAAGGATATTATGCCGTGTTCATCGCTCTGGTTATCATCATCCTGAGTTTCATCACTTCCCACGAAATGCATGACGAATTTCTTGATGTAAAATATTTCACCGCAGCCACGTCTTCCATTCTTATCGGTTTGTTCATCGCCATCAACAACCGCGACCTGGTGACTCACCTCATTGCCTACCTCGTCATTGAAAATGGAATCTTTCTTCTTTCGCTCGCGCTCGGTTCCGAATTACCCATGTTTGTCAACGCCGCGATCCTCCTCGACATTTTCACCAGCGTACTCATCATGGGCATATTCTTCAACAAATTGAAAGACTACTTCCAGAACACGGACATCGCTCAATTGTCACAGCTAAAAGATTAAGGATGGATATCCTTACGTTCATCATCATTACGGCGGTGCTGGCGATAGTCACCTATTTCGTCAGGATCATACTGCTTAGCCACGCGCTCGTTTTTCTCTACGTGGCGCTCATGGTGATGCTCGGTGTATCGCTGGGAAACAAAGCCGGGGAATCGCTGGGGGAGTTCTTCTTCGCCGACCGGCTGGGACTGATCTTCTACGTAGTCCTCGTTATTGTAAGCCTCCTTTCCGCCGTGCACTACATCAAATTCGTGCAAGACCGGAAAGTGGTGGCCAGTTCAGTAGCGTTGCACAACGCGGGGACCATCTTCTTTACAGGCGCCATTGTCGGCGTGCTATTCACCTCGCATTTTGGCACCCTGTGGGCCTTCATGGAAGCTACCACGCTGGGAGCCTCGGTGCTCATTTATCACAACAGGAATCAAGATTCACTCGAAGCGACCTGGAAGTACTTGTTTGTCTGCTCGATCGGAATCGCTATCGCTTTCGCCGGCATTCTCTTCCTGGGGCTCGCCGCCCACAAGGTGGGACACATCGACTTCACGTTTTCAGCCATCAAGGCAGAAGCAGCACGTCTGAACCCGGTCTGGCTGCAGGCCTGCTTCCTGCTGGTTCTCACCGGATTCAGCGTCAAAATGGGGCTTGTACCTCTTTTCAATGTAGATATCGATGCCAAGGATGCATCGCCCTCCCAGGTCGGTGCCAGCCTTTCCAGCGTCCTGATGAATGCCGGGTTTGTTGCCATCTACCGGTTCTATGACGCCTTTTCCGGAACTACCCTCCTGCCCTGGATGAATCGATTGCTGATGATCACAGGACTCGTCTCCTTGTTCTTAGCCGCAGCGTATTTGCTGAAGGTAAAGAACATCAAGCGACTATTCGCCTACTCCAGCATGGAGCACGCCTCGCTGGTGATCATCGCCTTTTCCTGTGGAGGTGTGGGTTACTTCGCGGCTGTGCTGCATCTCATAATGCACTCTCTCGCCAAGTCAAGTCTCTTCTTCCAGGTCTCCCAAATGCACCGCATCTACGACAGTAAATGGGACGACGGCATTGGAAGCTACCTCCGCATAAATCCGCTGGGAGGTCTGGTGCTTCTCCTTGGCTTCCTGTCGATCATTGCCATGCCTCCGTCCGGAATGTTGATTACCGAACTAATGATGTTCCAGGCGCTGGTCGCCAAGAACTTCTGGTGGCTGGCTGTACTCATCCTGATCCTGGTCCTCGTCATCATATACGGACTTGCCGTGCGGTTACTGGGCATACTCTTTCTCAAGAAGCCGCTCGCAAAAATCAACACAAGCGGAGCCTCGCCCTACGAATCTATCCTTCAGCTTGCACTGATACTCGCCGTGTTTTATATCGGACTGTTCCGCCCCGACTTTATTGTTCGAAACATTGAACTGGCGCTGAAAGCCTTGCCTCTATGAGTAATCCTCACCGTTTTGCCACCCTGCCCAACCAGGGAACACTGTCTCTCCGGGACCTACCCATATTGTCCTACTCGGAATATTTACAGACGGTGACTCATTTGCTGGGGCTCGAGGGACATCATTGTGTCAGTTGCTTTGGCCATCGTACCCTCCAGGATATTCAGATCATCTGCTGCATTGCCGATGACTTCAACCACTCCATAAAGGTATTCTCCTGTCTCGCGGAAGGCGACCCCATAGTTCGTCTGGCCTCGGTGGCCAAGACGCATTTCCCCATGCATCTCTTTGAGCGGGAAATCGCTGAAAATTTTGGTATTGAGTTCATGTATCACCCTTGGCCAAAACCAGTGCGCTATGCCTGGAATCGGGCCGACAAAACCCAGGTCATCAACAACTACCCCTTCTACCGTATCGACAGTAATGAACTGCATGAAGTGGGAGTCGGGCCGATACACGCCGGGGTGATCGAACCCGGGCATTTCCGTTTTCTCTGCAACGGAGAGACGGTTCTCCACCTGGAAATCCAGCTGGGGTGGCAGCACCGTGGCATCGAGTCATTGTTCCTGGAAAAGCCAGGGTTGCTTCAGCGAACGATCCTGTCGGAATCCATCGCGGGTGACACGGCAGTGGGTCATTCACTTGCCTTTGTCAACCTTATGGAATCACTGGGTAACATCGCTGTACCCGAAGAACTCGAGTTAGAGCGGACGATGGCACTCGAATTGGAACGAATTGCCATGCATATCGGTGACCTGGGGAATGTCAACATTGGGATGGCCTACCAACTGGCCTCTTCGGTATTCGGCACCCTGCGAACGCCGGTGATCAACTACACCCAAACCTGGTGCGGCAACCGCTTCGGAAAAGGCCTTAACCGTGTTGGCGGTACGCATTACCCATTCCATGAAGAACTGGCCGGAAAACTTTACGCTTTGCTGGATAAGGTCGAAGAGAGTTTTGTGCCCATGTCGGAACGTCTCTTCTCGCTGCCCAGCTTTCTGATGCGCGCAGAAACCATCGGCCGGGTAACCGAAAAGCAAATGCGGTTGATCGGGGCTGTGGGAATGACCGCCCGCGCCGCCGGAATCCCTTCCGACATCCGGCAGTCCCATCCTTACGCAGCCTACAAGCGTTACGAAATTGACCACCAAACACTCGAGCAAGGCGATGTGTGGGCGCGGATGATGCTGCGCAGCCTTGAAGTGAAAGATTCACTGCGATTTGTACGAAACCTTGCGCAACGCCGGGGTTCAGCAACCCCGATTTCATCCCCGGTCAAAGAGAAGGAATTCAAACTCATGCCGGATACATTTAGCATAGCGCTGGTGGAAGGCTGGCGAGGTGAAATTTGTCATTGTGCTATCACCAACGAGCGTGGTGAACTTGCGCATTACAAAATCAAAGATCCTTCCTTCCACAACTGGATGGCCCTTGCATTAAGTCTTCGCGACCTTGAGATCTCCGATTTTCCCATCAATAACAAGAGCTACAACCTGAGCTATTGCGGGTTTGACCTGTAAACCGATAAACAAGTTTCGTATGCCTATTCTTCCCGAAGTTCAGATTCTCTACCGGCTTGGCAACCAATACATCCCGGACGTGACGACAGCTAAAGTTCCCGGTCCGTTCAAAGGGCGGCCGGAGATTTCAACGGAACGGGTGGACGAAGATACGCTGGCTTCCCTTTGTCCCACAGGAGCCATCGGAAAAGCTCCGGTATCCATCGACATGGGTAAATGCGTGATGTGCGGCGAATGTGCGTTTGCTTTCCCCCACAAAATCAAGTTTACCACCGACTACAAGATCGCGACCAATGTGCGTGACCGCCTGATTGTGAAAGAGGGGGAAACGGGTCCCATTTCAATCGATGAAACCCGGGTGCGCAGGGAAATCCGCTCCCTGTTCGGTCGATCGCTCAAGTTGCGCGAGATTTCAGCCGGCGGATCCAATGCCGACGAAGCCGAGTTGAACGCTTGCGGCAATCCCAATTTTGACATGGGTCGATTTGGGATCGAGTTCCTAGCGAGCCCTCGACACTGTGACGGCATTGTGATTACGGGGCCCATCACGGAGAACATGGCCGAGGCCACCCGTATCTGCTATGAGGCAGTTCCCTCACCCAAAATCATCATTCTCGCTGGCAGCGATGCAATCAGTGGAGGCATATTTGCCGGAAGCCGGGCACTTCACCGAAGCTTTGTTGAAGAACACCCAATCGATTTATTCGTACCAGGCAATCCTCCGCACCCCCTTACCTTTGTGAACGGCGTACTTGAATTGATTCGAAAGAGAAAGACCCGGTAAATTCAGATCGCAGCGGATCAATACCCTGTCACAAAACAAAGCTTCCCGGGGATATTCCCGGAGGGAGGGTAGCTCGTGAGGCACTAGTAATTAGAACCATATTAATAAAGGTTGATTGTTAGGAAATGACCCGGAAGATCGGGCTCTGTGCGGTGTTGGTAATTAGGAAATAAGCTGACACTTGATGCACCTTTGCATTTACAACGCTTTCAAAAAGATGCTCCGCAAGGCACTCACCCTCCTTCTCCTCCTGCTGTTCTCAGGGGAAATGATTGCCCTTGCCTCCACCTTGCAGGAAGTGGGCGAAAGGCCGGTAGCCCTTCATCAGCAGTTTGTTGCTCATGAATTCAGTAGCTCCTTCAGTCTGTTGGCCGAAGAAACCGAAGAGCGCGATCAGCGTGACATCATTTTACTCCCTTTAGAGCGAGAAGTGTTGCATCCTCATGTTTTTCCCCAACGCTCAACCTACAAGGGATGCTGGATCCTGCCTGCAGAAACGTTCTGTCCAGTAACCCCGCTCTACACACGCCACCGGACCTTGATAATTTGAGTTTCAAGTCGCTGCGTTTGGCTATGACTTCTTGTTGTTGCCGACGGCTACTTTCCTTCCGGTCATCCTTTTCAATTTCCTGATCACCGCTTCGTAACCGGCGACAGCAAATCAGGCCCAAACGAAACAGTACCTTTTCTCGCTCGGAACATATGAACACCATTGAAATTCCCAAAGATGGCCTTGATGGCCTCAAGCAAAACTGGCGGTCCGATGCAATGTCCGGCTTCCTCGTCTTTCTGTTGGCGTTGCCGTTAAGTCTCGGTATCGCCAAGGCCAGTGAATTCCCCCCTGCCATGGGCGTGCTCACCGCGATGATTGGCGGCCTCGTGGTCAGCTTCTTTGCCGGATCGCGCCTTACCATCAAAGGTCCGGCGGCCGGGCTCATCACGATCTGCGCCGGCGCGGTTACCGAATTTGGGGGAGGAGCCCAAGGGTGGCACCTGGCCCTTGGTGCAGCTATTGTCGCCGCCGTCATTCAAGTCATTTTGGGCTTTCTCAAACTGGGATCGCTCAGTGATTTCTTCCCCCACTCGGCTGTCCATGGCATGCTTGCCGCCATCGGCCTGATCATCTTCTCCAAACAAATCCACGTTCTGCTCGGCATTGATCCGGCAACGTTGAAAGGGCTGGAACCTGTGGAATTGTACAAGATGATTCCCCACTCCCTCGCCAATGCAGACCCGCGCGTTACGTTGGTCGGCGTGATCAGCCATCCATCGTCCAGGCGCACGCTCAGGTTGCCGCTGCTCCCCGCGCTCAAGCCGCGCTCGAACAGCGAGCGCCCGAACTCGACCATCTCGTCGCGCAGGCGCAGCTCGTCGTGCTT
>JAYRNL010000170.1:0-10217 GCA_041912235.1 Cyclobacteriaceae bacterium | reverse complement strand
CCCATGCCGATGAAGGCGGTTCGGGCAAACTCGCCGCCCTTCTCGCCAGCCTGCAACACCGAACCACAGGCCGTGCCTTCCGGGTAAGGAAGGGTGCCATGCTCTTTCACGATGAGTGACCGCCGCAACGGGATCATCATCAGTGTTCCCAGCATGCCGCCGAATGCTGCGAGGATCAGGATGGTGAGGTAGGTGAAATAGCTTTCACCCACACTGATGCCGTTCTCGCCCGGCGACAGGAAGAGAAATCCGGGGAGGGTGAATACCACGCCTGCAGCGATGGACTCGCCGGCAGAACCCGTGGTTTGGATGATGTTATTCTCGAGGATCGTCGTCTTCAGGAACTTCCTCCCCAACGTGATGGCGATCACCGCGATCGGGATGGATGCCGACACAGTGAGGCCGGCCTTCAAGGCGAGGTACACCGTCGAACAGCCAAAAAGCACTCCGAATAGAACGCCGAACCCTACCGACTTAACCGTGAATTCAGCGATGTTTTGTTCGGGCGCGATGTAAGGCTTGAAATTCTTTTCCATAGAGAAAGCGTGGGTGGTTTATTTCGATACCAGACGGTTGTACACCATCATGAGCAACGTCGATACGATGCCTACGGCCGAGAGAATGTACCACATCATGGCCGGGTTGGTGTGTAAATAATTAAGCCGGAGATAATCGGCGATAACGCCTGCCGAGAAAGAACCGATGGCTACGGGGAGAAAGGCGAATCCCATAAAGGTGCCGATCTGATCTTTGGGTGCCAGCGAACTTACGTACTCATAGAAGCGCGGCGCCTGGGTGGCTTCGCCAAAGGCATAGGCAGAGACACCGATGATTGCAGCGAGGATTGTCCCGCCGACACCGATGATGATCCAGGAGAGGCTGGAAATCGCGAAGCCGATGGTGATGGCAGTAACCGGCTTGAGCTTGCTGGCCAGCGCGGTCACCGGCACTGTTATTACAATGAGCGTTATGGCGTCGACGGTCTCGAGGAATTCAAAGGCCTCGTAGTGGAGCACTTCGGTAACATAGAAAGGGAACGAATAGAAGATCTGCCAGAACATGAGCCAAAACCCCGAGAAGATTAGCAGGAAGGCCATGAACTTGAGGTTGGTGAACACCAGGAGCATGTCACTGAATACTTTGCCAAATGTCTTGCGGTCACCGACTTCCCCACCCGGTTCACGGAAAAACAGGAAGGTGCCGACGATCAGCAACAGGGACGTGACGGAAGACATCATCAGGACGTACTCTATGCCCAAATCGGCGCGAACACGATAAGCGAGGAGCGGGCCGATGGCGCCGCCCAGGTTCACCAGCGTGTAGTAGATGGAAAAACCCAGGGCCTGTGTCTTCTCTGACGTAGTCTTGGCCACGGTACCGACTACACAAGGCTTGATCAGCGAGCCGCCGACGGCCGTCAGCATAAGCACGATCAGTATGTAGTTGCGCTTTCCGATAGCCTCCGTGATTGCCTGCCCATATTCCATCCCGGCCAGACCAATGAGGAAGTAGCCGACGCAGAAAATAGCGAAGCACGCCATCAGTGAACGACGAAATCCATATTTGTCCACGATGACGCCGGCGACGATTGGCAGGGAATACAAAACGGCGTTGAACAAGCCCGCCAGCTTACCTGCTTCTTCATTCAGTCCAACCTTGTTAGCCAGGTACACGGTGAGCACCGCTTTGGAGCCATAGTAGGCCAGTCGTTCAAAAAGTTCGAGGGTGTTGGCCACCCAGAAGGTGGGTTGAAACCCGGTGCGGATCTCCTGCCATCGCTCGGCTAAAGTCATTCAGCTCAGTTTAGGTGTTGTTAAAGTACTCCTTCGCCCCCAGTTTTCCCAACCGGGCAAGAAAAAGCCCCGGAGGCTCCGGGGTTGTTGAAAACTGATCAGTTGTCTTCGCGCTCAGGTTCGAGGCTCCATTTCTCGGGCGACCTCCACAGGCTGCTGAGCAGCAATTCACGCATGAAGATGAACTCTTTGGGGAGATGATCATACATGCGTTCGAACAATTCGGCGTGAGCCAGTAGTTCGGTCTTCCACTGTTCGCGTTCAATCGACATGATGTTGTCGAACTGCTGGACGGAGAAATCAAGTCCATTCCAGTCGATGTCACTGTAATGCGGCATCCAGCCGATGGGGCTTTCCACAGCGTTTGATTTTCCTTTGATCTTCTGGATGATCCACTTCAGCACGCGCATGTTGTCGCCGAAGCCGGGCCACAGGAAGTTGCCCTTTTCATCTTTGCGGAACCAGTTGACGCCGAAGATGCGGGGCGGGTTCGGGATGTTGCGCCCGAACTGCAGCCAGTGGTTGAAGTAGTCGGCCATGTGGTAGCCGCAGAAGGGCAGCATGGCAAACGGGTCGCGTCGAACTTTGCCTATTTCTCCGAAGGCGGCGGCGGTCATCTCCGATCCCATGGTGGCGGCGAGGTAGACGCCGTACGCCCAGTTATGAGCCTGGTAGACCAGCGGCACCGTTGTGCTGCGGCGTCCGCCGAAAATGATGGCGCCAATCGGAACACCTTCCGGGTTCTCCCACTCCTTGTCGAGTACGGGGTTCTGTGACGCAGGCGCCGTGAAGCGCGCGTTGGGATGGGCCACGGGTTTGCCCGAGGCAGGATCCCACTTCTTGCCGTGCCAGTCGATGATATCTTTAGGCACTTCCTTCGACATACCCTCCCACCAGATGTCGCCATCGGGGGTTACGCCCACGTTTGTGAAGATGGTGTTCTTCTCCACCGTCTTCATGGCGTTGGGATTTGATTTCATGTTGGTGCCGGGAGCGACACCAAAGTATCCGGCTTCCGGGTTGATGGCATAGAGTTTTCCTTCTTTGTTCGGCTTGAGCCATGCACTGTCATCGCCAACCGTGGTGATCTTCCAGCCGTTGAGTTCCTTGGGTGGGATGAGCATGGCGAAGTTGGTCTTGCCACATGCGCTGGGGAATGCGGCGGCAACATACGTCTTGTCGCCCTGAGGATCTTCGACCCCTAGGATAAGCATGTGTTCGGCCAGCCAGCCCTCGTCGCGGGCCATGACCGAAGCGATGCGAAGGGCGAAACATTTCTTACCCAGCAGGGCATTGCCTCCGTACCCGGATCCGTACGACACGATGGAGCGCTCTTCCGGGTAGTGCACAATGTATTTCACCGTTGGGTTGCAGGGCCACTTGGCATCTTCTTGTCCGGGTGCCAGCGGCGCACCAACGGTATGCACGCATTTCACAAATTCGTTATCGGAACCCAACTGTTGGATGACCTTGGTCCCCACGCGGGTCATGATGTGCATGTTTACCACCACGTATTCGGAGTCGGTCACTTCCACGCCGATCTGCGAGATGTCCGAACCCAGCGGCCCCATGCAGAACGGGATCACATACATGGTGCGCCCTTTCATGCAGCCGTTCATCAGCTTCTTGAGGGTTTGCTTCATCTCCTTCGGATCCACCCAGTTGTTGGTAGGGCCCGCATCCTCTTTCTTGCGGCTGCAGATGTAGGTGCGGTCTTCCACGCGGGCCACGTCGCTGGGGTCAGAAAAGCACGCGTAGCTGTTGGGTCGCTTCTGCGGATTCAGGCGGATAAAGGTTCCCTTGTCCACGAGTTGTTGACAGAGTCGATCGTATTCTTCCTTGGAACCATCGCACCAATAGACTTCATCAGGAGTAAACTGGGCTTTCAGTTGTTCAATCCATTCCAACAGTTCGGTATGGGCGACTTTGTAAGCGGGCTTTTGCATAGTGGCTGAGGCACTCATAATTCTGGGGTTTGATGCAAAATAAGGAACGGTGGCCTCAATCGGAAATGATCAAAATCAGGGCATCCCGTTACGGACATCACCCGCACGCGACGGGTCGCAGATGTGCCGGAAGGCCATATATTTGCACAAAATCTGACCTGTGAACAGAAAAGTCAACATCGGCCTGGTGCAAATGTCCTGCTCGGCGGTGCCCAAGGAGAACCTCGACAAGGTGAAGCCCAAAATAGCCGCGCTGGCAGCCCAGGGCGCCCAGATCATCTGCCTGCAGGAGCTCTTCACCTCGCTCTATTTCTGCGATGAGGAGAATCACGACAATTTCAAACTGGCCGAGGCGATCCCCGGCCCGTCCACGGAATACCTTGCCCCGTTGGCCAAACAGCATAACGTGGTGATCATCGCTTCCCTATTCGAGAAGCGCGCCGAAGGACTGTATCATAATACCACGGCAGTAATCGATGCAGACGGCACCTACCTGGGCAAGTACCGCAAGATGCACATCCCGGATGATCCCGGCTATTACGAGAAGTTCTACTTCACACCCGGCGACCTGGGCTATAAAGTTTTCAAAACAAAATACGCCAACATCGGCGTGCTGATCTGCTGGGACCAGTGGTATCCCGAAGCGGCCCGCATCACGGCGCTATCCGGCGCCGAAATTCTCTTCTACCCCACGGCGATCGGCTGGGCCGACACGCAGGATGCCGACACCAATACGGAGCAGTACCAGGCGTGGCAAACCATTCAGCGCTCGCACGCCGTGGCCAACGGCGTATGGGTAGTGTCGGTAAACCGGGTTGGTGTTGAGGGGCATATGAAATTTTGGGGCGGATCGTTCGTCTCCAATCCATTTGGCCGGGTTGTCTACCAGGCATCGCATGACAAGGAGGAAGTGCACGTCGAGTCGCTCGATATGACGCGAAGCGATCGGTACCGCACGCACTGGCCATTCCTGCGTGACCGTCGCATCGATTCTTACCAGCCCATTACCAAGCGATTCATTGACGAGGACTGACCTGCCTGTATGAAACAAACGCCCCGCGACCTTGGCTTCCGCTTTCCTGCCGAGTTCGAAAAACACGAATCTACCTGGCTAAGCTGGCCCCACAAAGAAGCCTCCTGGCCGGGGAAGATTGAGGCCATCTATCCCGCCTACTCCTGTTTCGTCAGGCTGCTGGCCCAATCGGAAAAAGTTAACATCAACGTAGCCGATGCAGCCATGAAGGCCTCGGCCTCGGGACATCTTGAAAATGCCGGCGCGGATTTGTCGCGCATAACGTTTCACTTCAACCCCACCAACGACGCGTGGTGCCGCGACCACGGCCCGGCGTTTCTGATCAATGAAAAAGAGAAGAGGCGCGCCATCGTGGATTGGGATTACAATGCCTGGGGAGGAAAGTATCCGCCCCATGATCTCGACGACGTGATCCCTACTCGCATCGCCAAGGCCATGAATCTCCCGGTCTTCAATCCCGGCATCATCATGGAGGGTGGCTCGGTGGAGTTCAATGGCAAAGGCACCGTGATGACCACCACGTCTTGCCTGCTCAACAAGAACAGGAATCCCCAGCTCACGAAGGAACAGATAGAACAATACCTGCTGGACTACTACGGCCAGCAGCAGGTACTATGGCTTCACGACGGCATTATCGGTGATGACACCGACGGGCATATCGACGATATCACCCGCTTCATCGCATCACATAGGGTGGTCACTGTTATCGAGCCGAACAAGCAGGATGAGAATTACGCGCCGCTGCAGGAGAACCTGAAATTGTTAAAGTCGATGCGACTACTTGATGGTAAGCCGCTCGAGATTATTGAGTTGCCCATGCCCGATCCCGTCGTGTATGAAGATCAGCGGCTGCCGGCTTCCTACGGCAACTTCTACATCAGCAACCGGTATGTTATTGTGCCTACATTCCGGTGCAAGCACGATCACGAAGCGTTGAGGATTCTTCAACAGTGCATGCCTGACCGCGAGGTGGTGGGCATTGATTCCGTGGATATTATCTGGGGCCTTGGCAGCTTTCACTGCCTCAGTCAGCAGGAGCCTGCGCTTTAGGCGGGCTGGTGTGCCTTGATCCAGGCGTAGGCTTCCGGCTCCTTGGAGAATACGCCGAGGCTGAGTTTCCGCGAACGATACTTCTCTTCAGCGTCCATCTTGAAGCGCTCCATAGGGTAGTCGGCGAAGATGCTGTCGCCGAGGATCACCGCATGTACACGTACACCGGCTTTGTCGAATAATAGCCCTTCCCACACATCCACCAGCCATTGTTCAATGTCCAGCTCCAGTTCACCAAGTAACTCGGTATTGGCCAGCCAGGCGAGGTTAGTGTAGGTCTTCTTTAGTTGAATGTATTCGTCGAGGATTCGGAGCAGGTTGAACTTAAATTCCTCTCCCGGAGGCGCTTTTAGCCACCGGTGCCTCAAAACCGGCACATCATCGTCCAATTCGCACCGCACAAACTCATTCTCAAATATTCCGATGATCATATCCCTTCATTCTCCTTAACCCCTCAACGTAATCGGGGCCCTCAGAGTTCTTTGATTTTAATGTTCCTGAACCACACCCGGTGATCGTGATCCTGCAGCATGAGATGACCTTTGCGGTACGTACCGAAATCCGGGTGCTTCGCAAACTTGCTACCCTTGATCAGGGCTTCCCATTCCGGTGTGAACATGGTTGTCTCAACTTGCAACACATCATTTAGCCAAAGCTCCAAATGCCCCTTATTGCTGATGATCTTTACCTTGTTCCATTCCATGGGAGCTTTGGTGGATTCCTGCCTGGAGGCGATCAGGTCATATAGGTTACCCGAGCGATGATTGGGGAACTTGCCATCGGGATGCGTGTCGTTGTCCAGAATCTGCATCTCAGGACCTGTATTCCATGCCTCCTTGTATTTGGACGACTCCGCGGCGTTGAAGATAATGCCACTGTTCCCACCCGCTTCCAGTTTCCATTCCAGGGTGAGTTCAAAATTCTCGTACTCGCCATCGGACATGAGATCGCCACCGCCCGGTGCCGTGGGATCCAGGAAGAGTTCTCCATCCCTGGCCTGCCATCCCGTACCGTCGGTCTTTTTCATGTAGACATGCCAGCCCTTGGTCGACTTACCGTCGAAGAGCAGCTTCCAGCCGTCTTTCTTCTCCTGTTTGGTCAACGTGTTATTCGACTGTGCATGAAGCGTGGTTGCTATCACCATCGCGGCGAGCACGAGTCCGGCTACTTTGGAGGTCATGGTATTCAACGTATGGTGTCAGTGTTCCTTTTCTCCGTCCAGGGAAAGCACATACCGTGCCATCGCTTCGGCATCCGATTCGGATAGATCCACGTGGGCCGCCATGGGAATCTGCCCCCAGACGCCAGACCCTCCTTTCATGATCTTCTCTGCAAGCATCTTGACGTTGGCTTCCGTAAATTCATATTTCTCGGCCACCTTCAGGTGTGCCGGGCCAATCACGGTGTTGGTCCGGTGATGACAGGTGTTGCAGTCGTTGCTTTTCACCAGCGCTTCCCCGCGCGCGACCTGATCGATAGCAGCGGGTTTGCTGCCGCCGGCTTCATTCGCCACAAATTCTTCAGTCGGCGCATTCTCCTTCTTTGATGAACAGGCCGTGAGCCAGACCAAACCTGCCATCACCATAAGTCGTACCACAATTCTCATTCGTTTCTGATTATTGAATTATATACCCAGTATCTTCTTGTTCAGCTTCGGGTTCTTTCCCGTGGCCGCAAAATCGTCAAAGGCCTTGTCGGCCGCACGGATTATGTGACGAGCGATAAAGGGGGCCCCTTCGGCGGCACCCTGCTCGGGATGTTTCAGGCAGCACTCCCACTCCATCACGGCCCAGCCATCGAAGTTGTATTGAGTCAATTTTGAAAAGATACCCCCAAAATCGATCTGGCCGTCACCCAGCGACCTGAACCTTCCCGGGCGATCTATCCAGGATTGATACCCGCCGTAAACGCCGCTCTTTCCCGTGGGATTGAATTCCGCGTCCTTCACGTGCATCATTTTGATGAACGGGTGATAGAAGTCGATGAACTGCAGGTAGTCTAACTGCTGGAGAACGAAGTGGCTCGGGTCGTAAAGAACGTTGCACCGCTCATGGTTGCCCGTTTCCTTGTAGAATCGTTCAAACGTTATCCCATCGTGCAGATCTTCACCCGGATGAAGTTCGTAGCATACGTCAACGCCATTCTTGTCAAAGACATCGAGGATCGGCTTCCAACGTTTTGCCAATTCCTTAAAACCATCCTCCACGAGCCCGGCGGGACGCTGCGGCCAGGGGTACATGGTGTGCCACAGCAACGCGCCGGAGAATGTGACATGCGCCTTCAGTCCCAAATTCTTGCTGGCCTTCGCGGCCTGTGTTAGTTGGCCCACCGCCCATTGTGTCCTCGCCGCCGCTTTGCCGCGAACATTCTTCGGCGCAAAGCCATCAAAGAGATCGCCATAGGCCGGATGCACGGCAACCAGTTGCCCTTGAAGGTGCGTGGACAACTCCGTGATCACCACACCCTGCGCCTCTACGCTTCCTTTCACTTCATCGCAATAGTCCTTGCTCTTCGCGGCCAACGCCAGGTCAAAATAATTGGCATCCCAGGTAGGAATCTGAACGCCCTTGTACCCGAGCGAAGCAGCCCATTTGCAAATCCCTTCCAGTGTGTTGAAGGGTCGCTTGGGCCCCAGGAACTGGGCGAGGAAAATGGCGGGTCCTTTGATGGTCTTCATGGCTATTTGATGGTTACCCATTTCTGTTTTGCCCGGGACGACTTCACGGTGGCTTCGACGAACGTCATACCCCGTACACCTTCGTCTACCGAAGGGAAATCGTAATCCGCAGCTTTCGTTTTGCCCGGCTTAAACTCACGGAGCGCACGGGCAAAGTTTTCGTAGATGTTGGCGAAGGCTTCGATGTATCCTTCCGGGTGGCCGCTGGGTGTGCGTGTGTTGGCCTTCGCCGAAGAGGAAACGTATCCCAGCCCGGTCCGGTAGATCTCCCGCGGACGGTCGGTCCACTTCACAACAAGTGTGTTCGGTTCTTCCTGGCGCCACTCCAGTCCTCCCAGTTCACCATAGACACGGATCGTCAGGTTATTTTCTTCGCCGGCGGCGATCTGCGTTGCATTCAGTACGCCGGTGGATTTGTCACTGAACGCCAGCAGCATCGATGCGTCATCGTCTAGTTTTCTTCCTTTCACCACGCGATTGAGTTGCGCGCATACCGCGGTGATCTTGTTGCCCGTGATGTACTCAGCCAGGTTCGCCGCATGGGTTCCGATGTCACCGGTCGCGCCGCCCAATCCCGATCGTTTCGGGTCCGTTCGCCAGGCAGCCTGTTTGTGGCCCGAGTCCTCCAGTGCCGACGCCAGCCATCCTTGCGTGTATTCGGAGTAAACCTTGCGGATCGCGCCCAGCTTTCCGGAAGCAACCAGGTTGCGGGCCTCCTTCACCATGGGATAACCGGTGTACGTGTGGGTAAGCGCCACCAGCAGTTTTGTCCGCGCAGCCACTGCGCTGAGCTTCCTGGCTTCCGCCACGGTGAGTGTCATCGGCTTGTCCAGCACCACATGGAAGCCGCTTTCGAGGGCCATCCTGGCCGGCGCAAAATGTACATGGTTAGGGGTGACAATGGACACGAAATCCATCCGCATGTCACCCGGGAGGTTCTTCTCCTTCCGGAACATTTCGGCATAGGAGCCATAGATGCGGTGCGGATGCAGTCCAAAGTACTCACCCGCAGCCCTCGACTTTTCGGGACTGCTGCTGAAGGCCCCGCAAACCAATTCGATATTTCCATCCAGGGCGGCGGCCTTGCGGTGCACGGCCCCGATGAAGGCATCCAGTCCGCCTCCCACCATTCCCATCCTGAGTTTCCGCTTCATGGTCTGTCTCGTTTTTAGCGTTGAGAAAAGTCATCAAAATTTGCCAATAATAAAACTGAGGATGCTGATTTCCCCGCATCATCGGTGACCTTCGGCCGAAATGCTGCCAACCGTTTGCACCTCTTGCGGGAACATACCATCTTCATGGTCAATCCACTCCGTATGAACACTACCGTTAACCCGACTCGTCTGTTTGTGGCCAGTTGCCTGGCGCTGCTCGTCACCTCGCTCACTTTCGCGATTCGCGCCAAGATTGAGGGCGTCTTCAGCGCCGACTATCACCTCACCGCAGAGGAAATCGGCTGGGCCTTTGGTCCTGCCTTCTGGGGATTCACCCTCGCCACATTCCTCGGCGGAGTGATCATCGATATTGTCAAAACACATCGAATCATCTGGACGGCCTTCATCGCCCACGCCGCTGGTCTGGGGATGTTGCTTGTTGCGGATGACAAGGTGAGCCTGTTCATCGCCAACCTGATCATTGGCTTTGGAAACGGAAGCGTGGAGGCGGCTTGCAATCCGCTGGTGGCTACGATCTACCCGACGGAGAAGTCACGCATGCTG
>JAYRNL010000169.1:0-9856 GCA_041912235.1 Cyclobacteriaceae bacterium | reverse complement strand
TACCTGGCGGGGTCCCATGACGTCAGGCGTAGTGTGGTTGTGGAAGGGGATGAGTTATTCAGTGATCAATGGAGGATTGGGGAGATTTTCCGGAATTTGATCTCAAACGCGATCAAGTACAGAAAGCTTCAACAGGCACAGCCAGAAGTGAGGGTGAGCGTAAAGGTAGATAGCGAGCGTTGTCACATTATTGTGGAGGACAACGGCATTGGCGTAGAATCAACGTTGGTGCCACGGATCTTTGAGATGTTCTTTAGGGCGAGCGATCGTTCGGATGGGAGTGGTCTTGGACTCTATATTGTCAAGAATGCCGTGGACCGCCTGGGCGGAACCATTCATGTGGAAAGTGAAGCGGGACAAGGCACGCGGTTTCAAATAAATCTTCCTAACCTCAAGCCAAAATAGCCTATATTTCCAGCCGGTCTATGGCGATCATTGAGGTCAAAAGCCCCCAGGAGCGGCGCGAGTTTGTTCAACTTCCGGTGCGATTATACAAGAGTGTCCCCCAATGGATTCGTCCATTGGACAAGGACATTGAAGCGGTCTTTGATCCCGAAAGGAACAAGTCATTCAAGGATGGAGAGTGCTGCCGGTGGATACTCCTGGATGATTCCGGCAGAACGATCGGCCGGGTAGCCGCCTTTATTTCCCGTAAGACGGTGAACAAGGGAAATGATCAACCTACGGGTGGAATGGGATTCTTTGAATGCATTCACGACCAGCAGGCGGCATTCAGGTTATTTGATCAGTGCAAGGTGTGGCTTCAGGCTCGGGGTATGGAAGCTATGGATGGGCCGATTAATTTCGGGAGCCGCGAGAAATGGTGGGGTTTGCTGGTTGACGGATTCGACCGGGAACCAAACTATCAGTGCAACTATAATTTCCCGTACTATGTGGACTTTTTTGAGGCCTATGGTTTCAAACTATATTTCGCCCAGCTGACCTACGCCCGCAAGATTGCCGATCCGCTTTCTGAACGACTGGCCATGAAGGCGGAAATGGTGAAGAAAGATCCGGCGTATTCGTTCCGCCACATCAGAAAAGATGAAATAGGTAAGCTGCCGACGTACATTCAGCAGGTATATAACCGCGCCTGGACGAACCGTGCCGAAACCCCGGAGCTGACAACTGCACAAGCCAAGTTACTGGTCCAACAAATCAAGCCAATATTGGATATTCACCTTCTTTGGTTTGGATTCTATAAGGATGAGCCAATTGCCACTTTCCTTTCATTGCCGGAAATTAATCAGTGGTTTAAATACGTTAATGGCAAACTGAATTGGGTGGGATTGCTTAAGTTGGGGTGGTACAAACTGATGAAGCAGAACAAGAAGGCCTTTGGAATTCTGTTTGGCATTGTTCCTGAGCACCAGGGCAAGGGAGTCGACGGCGCGTTGATTATGGCGGCCCGCGAACTGATGCGTCCTGGTGGCCTTGCCTACACCGAATATGAGATGAACTGGATTGGAGATTTTAATCCAAAAATGATTCAGGTGGTGGAGCAGGTAGGCGGTTTTGTGAGCAAGCGACACACCACCTATCGGATGCTTTTTGATCAGTCCAAGCCGTTCAGGCGTCACCCCATTCTTACCTAGTCATGAAAGAACCGGAAGAGGAATCCCGTTCCAGCTTTTTGTGGCGTAACCTGATTCGCGGTCTGATCTGGTTTGCTGTGATTCTTACCGCTTACATTCTCGCGGCGGAAGAGTTGGCGGTTTATCAAAAGGAAATAAATAATGTCGGAGACCGCCTCCCGCTGTTGCTTACCATTTTCACCATTTCAGAGGTTATTTTCGGAATAATACCCCCGGAGTTATTCATGCTGATCTGGCAATCGAAAGGAATACTCTCGGAGTACATCCTTAACCTTACTTATCTCACGTTGATTTCCTACGCGGCCGGAGTGATCGGTTATTATATCGGCCATTTCTTTTCAAAGACGCCGATCTATATTCAGATGCATGAACGATACCTCAAGCAGTATGATCAGAAGCTAAGGACCTATGGCCTCTACCTGGTGCTTGTCGGGGCCATCACCCCGATACCCTTTTCGGCAACCTGCATGCTGGCCGGGTCGGTAAATACACCCATCGACAAATTTCTGCTGATCTGCATTTCGCGGATTATTCGTTTTGCCGGTTATGGTTGGGCCGTTTGGGCTGCGCCCAGCTACTTTATTTAGTGACCGGCGTTTCTACGGCGTGCGTGCTCGGGCTGGAGACATACGAGTAGATAGCCGGAATCACGAATAGGGTAAGTACGGTGGAGAAAAGCATGCCGCCAATGACGGCAATACCCATAGACACACGGCTTTCCGAACCGGATCCCAGCGCCAGCGCTATCGGAAGAATACCCAAAACAGTCGAAAGACTCGTCATGACGATAGGCCGGAACCGGGATTCGGCCGAACCGATCACGGCATCCATTACTTTCAATCCCTGCTCCTTGCGCTGGTTGGCAAATTCCACAATAAGAATGCCGTTCTTGGTCACTAGTCCGATAAGCATGATAATTCCTATCTGGCTGAAAATGTTAAGCGTTTGATTGAAGTACCAGAGTGTGAGCAAGGCGCCGGCCAGGGCCAGGGGCACCGTAAACATGATAACGAACGGGTCCTTGAAGCTTTCAAACTGACCCGCCAAAACCAGGTAAATAATGGCAAGCGCAATGATGAATGCCAGGTATATGCTGGATGAACTTTCGGCGAATTCGCGGGAAGAGCCATCGAGGCTTGTTGAATAACTTTCATCGAGGACCTCATCAGCAATTCGCTGCATTTCCTTGATTCCCTCACCCATCGCTACGCCACGGGCCAGTTGTGCTTGCACCTTAGCCGAAGAATACCGGTTAAAACGATACAGTTGGGGCGGCTTGCTTTGCTCCTCCATCGTCACAAGGTTGTCCAATTGAATCAACTCGCCCTTTTTGTTCTTCACGTACAGGCTCTTGAGGTCCAGCGGCTCATTCCGATCCTTACGCTCCACCTGCCCAATGATCTGGTAAAGTTTCCCCTCCATGATGAAGTTTCCGAAACGAGTTCCGGAGAGCCCCAACTGAAGGGTCTGTGCAATGTCAATAACATTGACTCCTATGTTGCGTGCCTTGTCCCGGTCGATGGTGATATTGATCTCGGGCTTGTTGAATTTCAGATCGAGGTCAACAAAAGAGAACTTTGGACTCGCATTGGCCTTGGCCATGAAAGCGGGAAGCACAACCTCCAGTTTTTCAAGACTGGAGGCCTGAATAACAAACTGTATGGGGAATCCGCCGCGCCTGTCGCCACCAATAGTTTGAGTCTGGGTAACATAGGTCCTCACGCCCGTAAACCGTTGAGCTTTCGCCGTGACGTCATCCACTATTTGCTGCTGAGTGCGCAGGCGCTGATCAGGATCCTTAAGAATGACACGAACCATCCCGGAATTCACCCCCACCGTCCCAAAACCTGGCGCCGTCACACTGACCAGGCCGGAATTCTCGGGCACTTCCTGTTGCAGGAAATTCGTGATGTCCATAACGTACCCGTCCATGTATTCAAAGGTTGCGCCTTCGGCACCCTGGGCCATAATGCGAAACTCACTCCGGTCTTCGAGGGGAGCCAGTTCGGAAGGCAATGTCCTGCCGAAATAATAGATAAGCACACTGGAGATAAACACAATGGCAAAAGCCACCCACCGGTGTTTCATGAACGACTCAAGTGAGACGGCGTACTGATTAGTCAGCCACGTGAAGAAGGGTTCGGTTTTCCGGTATAGCCAGGGTTGTTCCGCCCGTCTCTTGAGGAGACGAGAACTCATCATGGGCGTGAGCGTAAGGGAAACAAAAGCAGAGATGGCCACCGAACTGGCTACCACAAGTCCGAACTCCCTGAACAATCGCCCGGTGAGCCCTTGCAGGAAAATCACAGGAAGGAAAACGGCGACAACTGAAATCGTCGTGGAAATAACGGCGAAATAGATTTCAATAGAACCTCGTTTGGCCGCCTCCATAGGATCATCTCCCTCTTCGATCTTGACGTAGATGTTTTCAAGCACAACAATGGCATCATCCACCACCAGGCCAATGGCAAGCACGATAGCCAGCAGGGTAAGTACATTGATCGTGAAGCCCAACAAGTACATCACAAAGAAGGAACCAATCAGCGAAATAGGTATGGTTGCAATCGGGATGACTGTTGTTCGCCAGTCGCGCAGGAAAAAGAAAATAACAAGCAATACCAGGCTGAACGCTATGATGATGGTTTCTTCTACTTCCTTGATCGAACTACGGATGAACTGCGTGGAATCCCAGCTCATATAATACTTGATATCCGACGGAAGATCAGCCTGAATCTGTTCGAGCCTCTGATAAAGGCGATCCGCAATCTCGATATTGTTGGCGCCGGGCTGGGCAACGATGGCGAGGGCGATTCCAGGCTTGCCGTCCCTTCGAAGCAGCGTGCGGTCGTTTTCTGGATACAACTGTGCATACCCCACGTCACTGAAGCGAACAATGTTATTGCCGTCATCTTTGATGATGAGGTCATTGAAATCCGCTACCGTTGTGAGTCGGCCCATGGTCCTTACGGTCAATTCGGTATTCCGGCCTTCAACACGACCGGAAGGCAACTCCACGTTTTCGCGATTGAGTGCAGAAAGTACGTCGGAGGGTGCAAGTTTCAGTGAAGCCAGCTTGATCGGATCCATCCATAGCCGCATGGAATAGCGGCGCTGACCCCAAACCTGAACGGAACTGACGCCCGGAATGGTCTGCAGCCTTTCCTTAAACATGACTTCACCCACGCGGGAGAGATCAAGCAGGTCACGTTGGTCACTCGCTACGGAAAGAAAGATGATGGGCGCAGAATCGGCATCCGCCTTTTCAACGACGGGTGGATCCACATCACGCGGGAGGTTGAACAACGAACCCGACACCTTGTCGCGAACGTCGTTGGCGGCGGCTTCAATGTTCACACCCAGTTCAAATTCTACGGTGATGGTGCTCCGTCCTTCCCGGCTGATCGAGGTAAGTGTACGAATACCGGCAATCCCGTTGATGGCGTCCTCCAGGGGTTCTGTGATCTGCGATTCGATCACGTCGGCATTCGCGCCTACATAGGCGGTGTTTACCGTCACTACGGGTGGATCGACACTGGGGAACTCGCGAATGCCAAGAAACGTAAAACCAATGTATCCGAAAAGGATAATCACCAGCGACATGACGATCGCCAGTACAGGCCGGTTGATGCTGATGGTGGAAAGACTTGCCATGACCTTGCCGGTTAGAAGACCTTAACAACCTTAATGGGCATTTCGTTCCTAAGCTGGAGAATGCCCGTTGTGATAACCGTATCCCCGGCAGTCAGGCCGGATAGTACTTCAATCTTCATATTGGTTCGTGTGCCCGTTTCAATGGCCACCTCTTTCGCCTTGCCTCCACGGTTAATAAAGACCTTTTGCCCGCCCTGCCCTGGAATTACAGCCTGCGTGGGGATGAGGAGCGCGTTCTGTTTGGAGTTCAGAATAAGTTCAATTTTTACGAATTGCCCGGGAATCAGCAGGCCTTTTGTATTGTCAGCGATTGCCCTGAGTTTAAGTGTCCGTGTCGCTTCATCGATTCGCGGCTCAATGGCGTACACTTCGCCTTGAAAGACCCGGGAGGTATCGTTCTCCACCGTGAAGCGAATCTTCCTTCCCGTGCTAATCATGGGACTGTAACGGCTGGGGATGGCAAATTCAATCTTTGCCGGGGAGCTGTTGTACAGGGTGGCTATGATGGTCGCCGGAGATATGTAGGCACCCTGACTGACGTAGCGAAGCCCGATCGTGCCATCGAACGGGGCAAACACCCGGGTCTTCTGGAGTTGGGCTTCCAGCAGCTTGATGTCGGATATGGTCGTGTTCAGTCGGTTGAGTGCGTTCTCATATTCTTCCTCACTGATGGCTTCCTTCTTTAGCAACTGCCGCTGTCTAAATTCGATGTCCTTGTTGAGTTTCTGCATGTACCGCTGCTTTTCAATCTGAGCACGGATTTCCTCATCGTTGATTTGAACAAGCAATTCTCCCTTCTTCACGCTGCTGCCTTCCTTGAAATTAATCCGGGTAATTTTTCCGCTGGCCTCGCTCTTCAGTTCGAGTGATTCATTGGCCAAAATGGATCCCGTAATCACCAGTGTATTGTCGAAAAGAACAGGCTTCAGTGCGTAACCCTCCACCTGAAGGGCAGCGGATTGTGAGCCTGTCACTGGGCCTTTTTCATCTTTATCCAGCAGCCCCAATTTGGGAAGGGCAAGCAGGAAGATGACGACGAGTACGATCAGTATCGTGATAATTCGCTTAAGCATTGGACTCTTTATGGACTGACTATGTTTTGTTAGTGGATAAATTGCTGATGGAGCCTGAGGACCTGGGGAATGACCAGGTGTTCATCATCGTTGGTAATAATTTCATCAGCTCGTTTCATCTTTTCTTCATCGGACCACTGGTTGCTCATGATGCTCCTCACATCTGACTCTGTCCGGTGAGGATCCCTTGCCAAAACCCGCTTTATACGGACTGCCTCCGGGGCGTAAACGACAATGATGCATCCCAGGGTCGATGTTGCTTGTGCTTCAAACAGCAAGGCCGCTTCACGGAGGATATAAGGGCTTTGCCGGTTCCTCTCAACCCACTTGCTATAGTCGTCGGCTACGCGGGGATGAACCAGGCTATTTAACGTCTTCAACCGTTCTGCGTTGCCAAAAGCTGCCCGACTGAGGTGGGTCCTGTTAAGGCTGCCATCGGGCAGGTACGACAACGTTCCGAATTCTTCCTTGATTTGCTCTATGAGTATTCCGTCAGTGGTCATTAATTCTTTCGCGCGGGTATCGGCATCATACACAGGAGCGCCGAGGCAATGGAAGACTCGGCACACCGTACTTTTTCCGGAACCTATCCCACCGGTAATTCCAACTTGGAGGGGTCCGGCCATGTCAGCGTTTTCGGGTTACCTGAACAGAATCTATCCTTAGGAGGCTGGCAAACAACGGCAGGCCGGTGAGCCTTGGGACCACCGTAAGTGTATCCCCTTTTCGAAGAGAAAGTGCAGGAAGTTCAACCACCACCTTGGCCGAGTCAGCGGCCCACCGTTGGTGATCGCGTTGGGGTATGGACACCAGGCAGAGCAAACTGTCCCGGTCAGCCACGATACCGGGGGGTGGCGATAGCGGTAACAGGAGGTTGACCTCGTCGAGTGGCCCCACCTCAAACATTACTTCCACTACCGGGGGGTTTCGCCTGATGAAGTCACTTTTTTCTAACTGGATTTCAAGAGTTTCCCGATAGCGGGCTCCGATTAACCGACGGGGAACAGTCAGGGTAAGCGTATCGGGCAGGGCGGCGAGATAGCTCGCCGGGCCTTCGAGTTCCAGTGAGTCCGGAATCAATGTGACATCGCTTATGCGCCCCATGTTCTTTCTAAAACTGATGTTCTTGAGATCGACCTTCAGCGATAGCCGGCGGGTAGCCTTCTCCTGGATGGATAGTCGCAGTGTATCAAGGACCACAAAATTAAGTTGAAGCGGACCGAGTTGGCTCATCACCTGGGGAGCAAGGCTCGCACCTGGAATACGACGGATATCTGTGGGCCTCTCGATTGGAATGGCGATCGGCGTTTGCTGATCCAGACTCTTCCGCAGCAATTCCCATCCATTACCGCTTACGTTCACGGTCAACTTTGCCGGGAGCACTTCAGCTGGCGCATATCGACTTTGATCATACGCGACTAGCAGGGGCAAGGAAAGGTTGGTCGAATAGTTCTTGTTCAGGGCATTGAAAATCCAAAATACGCAGGCGGCAATCACACAAAGAGCGAGTGCCGTCCAATTGGTACGGTCAAATCGCAAAAGACTGATGATGGCACGCAGGAATTTCAATGTGGCCCGAGTGTTACTCCTGTGTCTTCTTAACCGTGTTGGCGCTCTTGGTGGAGTCCATGGAAATGGATGACTTGGAGAACCGAATGCGGGCGCCTCGCTCAAACTCCAGGATGAATGTATCGTCCTCGATTTCAGCAACGCGGCCATGGGCCCCGCCAATGGTGACCACGAGGTCCCCCTTCTTTACTTCTTCCACGAATTTCTTCTGGTCCTTGGCCTTCTTCTGTTGGGGGCGAATCATGAAGAAGTAGAAAATGGCGATGATGGCGACCATGAGGATGACCTGGCTCCAGGCGCCGCCTTGTGACTGAGTAGCTTGTAAGAGAATGGCAAACATGATTTAGCTTATTTTTTGATGGGCAAAGGTAGCAGTTTTGCAGCGTCCGCTAAGACTAAAAAAGCCCCGATGAAGGGGCCTTTTTGATGGGGTAAACGAGTTGAAGACCTACCGCGTCGGACCCTTCATTTCATTTTTGGGTGTTACCATAGCTTTGAACCGGAGGGTTGTGGTCTTGGGCCAGGTGTTGGCGGTAACGGTAATGGTCTTGTTGTTGATGCCCGGCTTACCGTTGCTGTCAAACTCAGCTTTCACGAAGCCGGAGCCGCCGACGGGAATCGGATCCTTGGTCCAGTCCGGGACCGTGCATCCACAGGAGGGCTGGGCACTCTGAATAATCAAGGGGGCTTCGCCCGTGTTCTTCACTTTATATACATGCACTACCTTCTGGCCTTCATTGATGGTACCAAAATCATGATCGGTAGTCTCATAAACTGCCAACGGCAACGGGCCCTCCGGTTTTTCATCCGCGGCTGCCTGATTAGGCGTTGGTGTTTGTGTGGCACTGGCTGCTTTGTTGGTCTCCAATTGAGCCAAGCGGCTTTCCAGTTCAGCGATTCGTTTTTCGGCTGCCTTGTCTTTGCAGGAAGGCAGAGCGATCATCATGCCAATGGCAAGGGCAACAATGGAAATGGTCTTTTTCATATTCAGGTTGATTCGTTCTGTCACTAAAGTAGGTACTTATTGAAAACTCATTTTCGCCTTAACAAATCTTTAACTCTTTTGGGTTCCCCGTATTTGTTCCAGCAATTCATCGACGTCTTCCAGGAGACGTTCAGCCTTCCCCTTGGCTTCCGATACCACTTTTTGTCCTTGAGATTTTGCTTCCGAGGTCAATGGTGTTTCTTTTCCGGTCATGAGATCGTTAAGATACTCCTCCAGTATCTTCTTGTATTTATCGAGCCGGAAGGCAAGTTTTTCACGGGTGGCCGATCCCTTGTCGGGTGCGTAAAGAACGCCCAGAATCGCGCCCACGGCGGCGCCCGCTAGAAAGGCCATCAAGGCATTGCTGTTCTTACTCATAAGAAGTGAATTTGGGCTTCAAAGATAAGCATTGGCCGCCATAATGGAGCACCGTGGAAAGGGTCAAAATGGCCCTTATTTGTTGTCGATCAGGCCGCGGCCGCTCTTCCTGATTTTGCCAGCGCCAGCCAGCTCCTTGGCCAGCACGTCCAGAATTCCGTTGATAAACTGTCGGCTTTTTGGTGTACTGTACTCCTTTGCCAGTTCAATGTACTCGTTAATGGTCACCTTAATGGGAATGCTGGGAAAAGTGATCATCTCGGCCAGGGCCATATGCAGAATCACCCGATCGGTGAGGGGCAGACGATCAACTTCCCAGTTGCGGGTGTGGCTCGAGATCAGTTGGTGGTACGTGTGGTCAAGTTCTGCAGCTCCACTGAATAGTTTTTCCACAAACTCTTTGTCATCCTCCCAATTCAACGACAACTTCTGAATCTCGACGGTGCCATGCTCCGTCAGCGACTTCAGTGTTTTGTCGGTCATGCTGCGCACGATTTCGTGGTCTTCCGTCCACCACAGATCCTGTTCTTCAAACCAAGCGTTGATGGGTGTATTGCCCAGGATGATTTTGCGTACCAGGTGCTTGATGAAACCAGCGTGATCAG
>JAYRNL010000168.1:0-9611 GCA_041912235.1 Cyclobacteriaceae bacterium | reverse complement strand
TGATGAAACCAGCGTGATCAGCCAGGGTTGGTTTACTCAACTCAATATATTCCTTAAAGGTTTTGTCGGGCTTAACGCAGTCCCGCATCCAATCGCGCAGCAGCCCCTGGTGCTGATCCCAACCCCCTCCCTTCCTGAGCGTTTCGCGGCGCAATTCCGCGTTGTCGCGCAAGGCCTTGACGAGGGGATTATTGGAAAAGACCGCTGCCTGCAAGCGCTTGTCTTGTGCCGCAGCGGCCTCCAGGGCCACCACCAGGTTCAGCACCGAATAATAGAATGCGTTGATCTTCTCAACCTCCAGGATGATGTGCTTCCGAAAATACGTGTAGTCCTTCTTGTTCAGCTTGATATTCAGCGCAAGGGCTTCCCGTATGGATTCGGTGATTCGGGGATCAGGACTTTCGACGATTTCTTCCCCGCTGTGCTTCTTCAAAAAAAGCCTTATGGCCACCTCGGCCTGTTCCTTGAGCAAATCCTTGTCCTGAACCTTCATGGAGTTCAGGTCGGGCTTGAAGAAATCGTGTATATAGTCGTGTGCGAGGAGGTAATTGGCCTCCTTGCATTGCTCAAATGCAAAAAGGCTTTGCATGATCTTGATGCGGAGAGTCCGTCGGTTGAGCATGACAAGGAACTATAAAAAGAGGGCCGCAAGTTACATTTTGTGCGGCATAAATGGTTGCTTTGAACCAAATTTACATTCCCCCGTTAGTGCATCCGTTAGCCCGCCATGAAGGAACTCGCCAGCCTTAACCGTTACTTGCTTCGATACAAGTGGCACCTCTTCTGGGGCCTGGTCTTTGTTGTTATCTCCAACATATTCCAGATCATGCCGGCCCAGTTGGTGCGGCGGTCCATCGACCTGGTGACGGAGAACATCAGCCTTTACCGCGCGTTTGATGGTACCTCCGCCCAGGAGAAGTACTTTTCAATATTCACCCAGGGTATCCTGATGTATGCCATCCTGATTCTCATCATGGCCCTCTTGCGCGGCTTGTTCCTGTATTTTGTGCGACAAACACTCATCGTGATGAGTCGGCTGATCGAGTACGACCTCAAGAACGATATCTTTCAGCACTATCAAACTCTCCCGCTCAGTTTCTATCGCCGAAATAATACAGGCGACCTCATGAATCGCATTTCGGAAGATGTTGGGCGCGTGCGCATGTACCTGGGTCCCTCGATCATGTATGGCCTTCAGTTGTTCACGCTGTTCTTCATGCTGATCCCTGTCATGTTCACCATCAGTGCGAAGCTGACCCTGTTCGCCCTGATTCCGCTGCCCATTCTTTCGTTCAGCATCTATTATGTGAACAACATCATTGAACGCCGGTCGGAGGAGATACAACGGAGTCAGTCGAGACTGATCACTTTTGTTCAGGAGGCTTTTTCCGGCATTCGTGTGCTGAAGTCTTTTAACCGTGAGAAAGAGTCCATTGATCGGTTCACCGTTGAGAACAATGAGTACAAGCATCGCTCGTTGCGGCTCACCCGCGTGCAGGCACTCTTCTTCCCGCTTATGTTTGGGCTGATCGGGCTCAGCACGATTCTGACCGTTTATGAGGGGAGCGTGGAGGTGATCGAAGGGACACTCACTTTCGGCAATATCGTGGAGTTTGTCATCTATGTGAACCTCCTGACGTGGCCGGTGGCCTCGCTCGGGTGGACGAGCAGCCTGGTACAACGAGCGGAAGCTTCACAGAAACGTATCAATGAGTTTATGAAAACTTCGACGGATATCGTTTCGGAGAAGAACCTCGAACATGCTATCGAAGGAAGTATTGAGTTTCGGGATGTTTCATTCACCTATCCGGACACGGGAATCCAAGCCATACGGAACATGTCATTTTTGCTGGAGCCTGGCGATTCCCTGGCAATCATCGGACCCACCGGCTCCGGCAAAAGCACGGTGGCCAACCTGGTTTCCCGGCTTTATGACGTTACTTCAGGAGAAATCACCATTGACGGCATACCCCTCAGGGACTATAACATCACCAACCTCCGGAGTCAAATCGGTTATGTGCCGCAGGACGTATTTCTTTTCAGTGATACCATTCTGAACAACATTGGTTTTGGGTTAGCGGCTGCCGACGAAGAGAGAATCATTCAGGCAGCCAAGGACGCAGACGTCTATCACAATATCATGGACTTTCCCCTGGGTTTTGCCACACGAGTAGGTGAGCGAGGAATTACGCTGTCGGGAGGTCAGAAGCAGAGGGTATCCATTGCTCGTGCCATTGTTCGTCAGCCGCGCATCTTGATGCTGGACGACGCGTTGTCTGCAGTCGACACTAAAACGGAGGACCGCATTCTCAACAGCATGCGTAAAGTGATGCAAGGCAGGACCTCATTGATCATATCGCACCGGGTTTCCAGTGCGAAGCTGGCCAACAAGATCATTGTGCTCCAGGACGGCGCTATTGTAGAGGCAGGCACCCATGAGAGCCTGATGGAACAGGACGGATTCTATCGGGAGCTTTATGACCGGCAGATGAGGGCGGAATTGCTGGAAGAATAATCAGCGCGATTTAAGTTTAACGTACGTCAGTTTGTACGTAACCTGCTTTCCGCCTTCATCGTCCACACGGATTCCCTCAAGAAGTTCACCTTTTTCGTCGGCCGTGAAGGTGAAACTGGAATCCTTTCCCTTCGGATCGAAATGCTGGTAGACGAGAAGATTTCCGGAGGCACGCTTGAACTCTCCGATAATCGAGTAACTGGTTTGATCCTTCTTGTTGAGTGAGAGCTCAATGAAATCCTTGCTGTCAGCATTCTCCCTCAATATTGCGACGGTCGCATAGTTCTCCTTTCTGTCCGTTGTCTTCTCTTTCATTTCGCCAATCAGGTTCTTGTTCTTTTTGATCACCACCCCGGAAACCGCATACACGCCTTCTATGGAATTTGCATCCGCTTTCTGCATGTATCGCTCAACAAGGTCCTGAAAGTTCATCTGACGAAAAGGAGACGCCTTGGTACGGGTACTCTTTGACTCGGGTGCGATAGTAATGCAGCGCTGCATCAACAGGGTTGACAGGAGCATTACCATCAGGCTGGTCAGGGCTTTCATGCCTGAACCAGGATCAAAAGACATACCGAAGTCCAACGCCTCCCTGGAATCGCTGGTACCCGGGGTCCAGGAGCGCGTCCGTAAACAGTTCGACCTCGATGAAAGCGGAGAGTGGAAGGGAGAAATAGGCGTATTCAAATCCTACGAGGAAAACCGGACCATAGGTAAAGCGCGTTTCTGTGAACTTCCCGAACTTTCCGTCATCCTGGTTGCCTGATCGATCATTGAAGGTGTAATCATATTCCAGCACCGTATTTCTCCATTGCCATCCGGCGCCGGCATACAGTTGCAAGCCCTTTGAGATCTTGTCAGCATCCCATTGATAAAGGAATTTGGTTTCCAGGAACCAATCCTGCGTGGCCTTATGAGCGAGGTAGGATATGGACTGATCACTATTGAGCGTGTCAGGCAGGTACGAATTGAATGCTCCGCGGTAATACTTGTTATAGAGCCCGCTCGCAGCCTTGCCGGCGTCAACAGCAAACGAGAAATGATTGTTGGCGTAAAATTTATACGCCAGCGCAAATGGGTCACCTAATTTGAACCCAATGCCCTGGTACGGATATCGGCTTTCTTCGAAGATGGGACAGATGATTCTCGCTTTATGTCCCGCAATTCTCGGTACGGAAAAGGAGGAACTCCGCCGGCTTTTGCTGGGCTGGGCTGCCACTGCGCCTGCAAGCAGGCAGAGCAACCCGATAGAAATCAAAAACTTAGCAGAGGACATCACCCAAATATAGCCAATTCGGACTATAGGGCAGGGTAATTCGGGATGACTCAGACCGCCTCCTTGTACTGCATACGATACAATTGTGCATACAAGCCATCTCGCCCGAGCAGCTCCTCATGTGTGCCTGATTCACGTATCTCGCCTTTGTCCATAACCAGAATGGTATCAGCTTTTTGGATGGTAGATAAGCGATGGGCAATGACAATCGAGGTCCTTCCTTTCATCATTCTGCTTATGGCTTCCTGAATCATGGACTCGGTCTCCGAGTCAACGGATGATGTGGCTTCATCGAGGATGAGAATCTTCGGATGGTACACCATGGCGCGGATAAAGGAGAGCAATTGACGCTGCCCGACCGATAAGGTTGAGCCACGTTCCATCACGGAGTAGTCTAATTTTCCAGGCAACCGCTCGATGAAGCGTAAGGCCCCCACTTCGTCGGCGGCCTGCAGAATCATTTCGTCGGTTACGTTCGGATTGCCAAGGGTGATGTTGTTGCGAATAGAGTCAGAGAAGAGAAATACATCCTGCATCACCACACCGATGTGTTGCCGGAGAAAATTGACATCGTATTCGCGAATATCGACGCCATCAATCCGGATGGCGCCGCGCTGAATGTCATAGAACCGATTCAGCAAACTGATCACGGATGACTTTCCTGCGCCCGTGGCCCCTACGAGTGCGACGGTCTGGCCTGCGCCAATGGTGAATGAAATGTCCTTCAAGACCTGCTCCCCCTCTTTGTAAGCAAACCACACATGGTCAAAAGAGACTTCTCCGCGCAACTGCGGCGCTATCTGCGACCCACTGCTCATCAGGTATTCTTCATTATCAAGCAGGTTGATGATTCGTGAGGAACTGACAATGCCCATCTGAAGGGTATTGTAACGATCGGCGATCATCCGTATCGGGCGGAAGAACATCTGGATATACATAATGAACGCCGTCAGGGTGCCAATGGTAATGCCTGTCTGTTCCTGATGAATAACACCTCGTGCACCGTACCAGACCAGCAGGCCAATACCCATGGCGGCGATGATTTCGGCGACCGGGAAATAAACCGAATAGTATAGCACCGAACGGAGGTTGGCGTGCAAATGCTCCTTGTTGATTTCTTTGAACTTTTCAAATTCCCGCTTCTCGCTGCCAAAGATCTGGACGATGTTCATGCCGGTGATGTGCTCTTGTACAAAGGAATTCAGGTTGGCGACTGCGTTGCGAACATCATTGAAAGCCACCTTGATCTTTTCCTTGAAAACATAAGTGGCCAGAAGCATGAGGGGGAACGTGCACAGACTGATCAACGCCATGCGCCAATCCACAACAAACATGAACAGAAGGATGAACACGATTTGAAGCAAGTCCCCCGCCATGGCTGCCAGGCCTTCGCTGAAGACATCGGCCAACGTTTCAACATCCGAAATGGTTCTTGTGACCAGGCGGCCAATCGGCGTCTTGTCGAAGAAGGACAAACGCAAATTAACCAGGTGACTGTACAACTTCACCCGGATGTCGCGAATGACGTACTGCCCAATCCGGCCAGAAAGGTAGGTGTGCACATACTGAAAAACAGACTGGATCAAGAGCAGGGCGAACACAATGAGCATCATATTCACCATCGACCAGTAGTCGCCCCGCGCCACATCATCATCGAGGGTTCGCTGAATAAGAATGGGACGGACAGCAGTAAGCACACCGAGCACGACGGTGAGCACGATGATGATGTAGAATCTCCCCTTGTAGGGACTGACAAAACTGATCAGGCGCTTCAGCACCTTGAAATCAATGATATTGCCGCTACTGACTTTTTCTTTTTCCACTTGCGTCAATTAACGAAAATCCCTCGAGGATACTTTACCCGAACCAAAAACAGTCCATCGGCGGGGACATTCATGCCGGCCTTTTTCCGGTCGCGACTATGGAGAATGGCTTTAAACTGATCGAGGGTGATTTTCCCGCTTCCAACGTCCAGCAGTGTGCCCACAACGGCGCGGACCATACCGCGCAGAAACCGGTTGGCGGTTATGCGGAAAATCAACAGGTCTCCGCGGGATGTCCAGCGCGCCTCTTTTACCGTGCACAGAAAATGATCGACGTCAGTTTTCACCTTGCTGAAGCACTGAAAGTCGTGCTCGCCTAGCAGTAACGCACTGGCACGCTCCAGGGTTTGCTTGTCCAGGTTTTTGAAGAAATAAAAGGATAACCCCTGCCGGAGCGGGTCCTTTGAGCGGGTAATGTGATATTCGTAGGTTCTCTCCTGCGCCGAATAGCGGGCACTGGCATCCGGCTTTACTTTGCGGATGGAACGGATGGCGATATCGCGGGGCAGGAAGGAGTTGAGTCGATGCACGAGGGAGTCCGGATCGAATGACTTCTCAATGTCAGCATGAAAAAACTGCTGACGACAGTGGACTCCGGTATCGGTTCTGCCACTACCCACAATGACGATGGTTTTGTCCCGGAATAATTGGCGAAGAGTCTTCTCCACTACTTCCTGCACACCCACGGCGTTGTCCTGCGACTGCCAGCCGTGATAGTTACGGCCGTTGTAGGCGATTTCAAAAAGATAGCGCATCAACAGCGTTCGTAGATCACTGCAGCTCCCTGACCGACGCCTATGCACATGGTGGCAAGGCCGTACCGCACCATTCGCCTTTGCATCTCATGAATCAATGTTGCGCTGATTCTGACACCACTGCAACCCAGCGGATGTCCAAGGGCGATGGCACCGCCATTCACATTGACGATTTCGGGATCGAGTGATAAATCGCGCATGCAGGCCAGGGACTGGGAGGCGAAGGCCTCATTGAGTTCTACCAAACCAATATCCTGGATGGTGAGTCCGGCACGTTGCAGGGCCTTCTGAACAGCCGGCACGGGCCCAATGCCCATGTACGCAGGATCAACTCCTGCCACGGCCATCGATACGACGCGGGCCAGGGGCTTCAGGCCGGATGCTTTCACTGTTTTCTCTTCTGTCACAATCGCGGCCGCAGCGCCGTCGTTGATGCCAGAACTATTGCCGGCAGTCACCGTTCCGTTTTCCCTGAAAGCCGGCTTCAACGCGGCAAGCTTCTCCAGGCTGGTCTCACGTGGGTATTCGTCAACAGTGAATGGTACCTTCTCCTTTCCCTTCGGCACCGGAACCGCCACTCGTTCGGCAGCAAATCTTCCGGCGGCCTCAGCTTTTGCATACCTCATTTGTGACTGCAGGGCAAAGCCATCCTGATCCAATCGTGAAATCTTCCACTTCTCGGCAACGTTCTCTGCGGTTTCGCCCATGGAGTAAGGGTGGTACATCGAGGCCAGGACCTTGTTGGTAAATCGCCAGCCGAGTGTGGTGTCGTAAATTTCTGTTCTTCGCGAGAAAGCTTCATCGGGTTTTGCCATGACATAGGGTGCACGGCTCATGCTTTCAACGCCACCGGCAAGGTATACCTCGCCAAGCCCTGCGCTGATCCCCTGCGCGGCGTTCATGATAGCCTGCAGACCCGAAGCGCAAAGGCGATTGACGGTTACGCCTGCAATTTGAGTTGGCAACCCGGCCAATAACAGAGCCATCCGGGCCACGTTGCGGTTGTCTTCTCCGGATTGATTGGCAGCGCCCACAATCACATCTTCAATTTGATCGGCCTGAACCTCCGGATTGCGCTCGAGGAGTTTCTTGAAAGCATGAGCGAGCAAATCGTCCGGGCGGACGGATGAGAGAGAGCCGCCGTACTTACCGATTGGCGTTCGTAGTATATCGACGATGTAGACGGTTTTCATGGGGAAGGAGCAAAAGGCGGGAAATTCCTACTTTTGGGCGGCTCAAGTTAGCTCAACCTGATTATGTGGCAAAGAAAGCAAACGATATTCCTGGCTGTTACCGGCGCCTGCATGGTTCTGATGACATTTTTCCCGGCCTGGGTCTCTGAACTGGATGGAATTAGGCACGAGTTATCCCCGTTCTATTACAGCCGGACGGAAGCAGGCATAGATACTTTTGCATACTATCCATATTGCATCAGTGCGATCCTTGCTATCGCAGCGGCAACCATAGCGTTCCTTGAGATTGGAAAATTCGAAAACCGGATGACGCAGATCAAGATGGGTGCACTTAACTCGCTTGTGATGGCGGGATCAATAACGGCGCTGGTAATTTTTGCGACGCAGCTGATCAAATCCACCCAGGTATCCGGTCACTATGGTTTGGCGCTCTGGCTTCCGGCTGGCGCCATGATATCCAACATGATTGCCAACCGCTTCATCCGCCGCGATGAGAAACTGGTGCGCGACGCTGATCGGATTCGATAGTTCTCACTTAACCTTAAAATCAACCCACTATGGCTCAAACCAAACTTGGTGATCGTGTGGTCAACACCAATGGCAATTTACCCGAGGTAGGCACCGTGGCACCGGCTTTTGTACTGGTCGCCAACGACCTCAAAGAAGTATCGATAGCCTCGTTGGCCGGCCGGAATATTGTCATGAATATCTTCCCGAGCCTGGATACCAGCACGTGCGCCACCTCGGTGAGGGAGTTCAACAAACGCGCTGCTGATCTGCAGAACACAATAGTCCTGTGCATTTCCAAGGATTTGCCATTCGCCAACCGACGCTTCTGCGGCGCGGAGGGTATCGACAAGGTGATGACGCTGTCGGATTTCAGGGACCTTGGCTTTTCCAAGGCCTACGGAGTTGAATTGATCGATGGGGTTATGGTGGGCCTCTTCGCACGCTGCGTGATCGTCGTGGGCGCCGATGGAAAGGTGAAGTACACCGAAATGGTGCCTACCATCGGCCAGGAGCCAAACTATGAGGCGGCGCTTAAGGCCATTTGAGGTCCTGCATCCTGGACCGCACGGCATTCTTGTACAAAGGCCCGACGGGTATTTCCGACTTTCCCATTCGAAGGTTCTCGGCATCGTAGGCATCGATGTGGGCCACGGCAACAATAAACGAACGATGTACCTGAATGAAAGAGGAATCAGGGAGCATGTCCGCAATTCCTGAAAGGGAGACCTTGGTGATAAGCACTCCCTGACGTGTGGCGATCTTGACGTAGTCCTTCAGGCTTTCGACGTACAGAATTTCGTCGAGGTATACCTTGACCATTTTCCGATTCACCCGAAAATAGAGGTACCGGCCTGACGAGGAGGGCGAGTTTGCTTGATCACTCCCCCCATTGGGAATGGCTTTGTTAATCGCCTTCAGAAACCGCTCGAAGGAAACGGGTTTGAGCAAATAATCCACAACGCCCAAATCAAATCCTTCCATGGCAAATTCCCGGTGAGCCGTAACAAACACCACCTTAGGGGCACTTGAAAGCGTCTTGATCAACGAGGTGCCCAGCAGTTGAGGCATTTGTATGTCGAGGAAAAGGAGATCAACGGTCTGTTCCCGCAACGTTGCCATGGCTTCGACGCCGTTATAGCACGAAGCAACCCAGCGAAGCGACGGGACAAGCGTTATGTGAGATTTCAGCACCTCATGGGCCTGGGGCTCATCATCGACGATCATGCAGCGATAGATGGATGTGCTCATGCCGGCTCAAGTTGAAGTTCAAGATTGACGAGGTAAGACTCGCCCTGATCCACGGCTCGAAGCTGATGTTTCCCGGGATAGATCAGTTCGAGTCTCCTTTTCACGTTGGACAAACCGATGCCGGTTGATGATATGCCTGAGTCGGAAAGGTTAACCTCCTTGCTGTTGATCAACTTCATTCGGATCGAATTGTTGAAGTGGGTGAGCGTCAGACTAATCCAGGGCTGCTCCAACATTTTATGGGTGCCGTACTTGAAGGCGTTTTCAATAAAGGGCAGAAGAATTAGCGGG
>JAYRNL010000167.1:0-19697 GCA_041912235.1 Cyclobacteriaceae bacterium | reverse complement strand
GTTCACCAGGCATTAAAGACCTGCAAGGCAGTGATGCTAACCTACGGCACAGCCTGGCTATATGAACTGGCGGACAGTGGCAGGCCGGTAGCCAATTGCCACAAGATGCCATCGGCGCAGTTTCGCAGACGATTGGCAACGGTGGAAGAGATCACCTCATCCTTCCGTCAAACCCTTGCCTTGTCGCGGTCGGTAAATCCAACCCTCAAGGTGATTCTCACCGTGAGCCCGGTAAGGCACCTCCGCGACACGCTGCCCCTCAACAGTGTAAGTAAGGCAACGCTGCTGCTCGCCTGTCACCAGCTGGCGCAAGAAAATGTGGACTACTTTCCCGCCTACGAGCTGCTCATCGACGACCTGAGAGACTATCGCTTCTATGCCGACGACATGATCCATCCCTCGGCGCAGGCGGAGGCGTATATATGGAACAAGTTCTGTGATGTGTATTTCTCCGGTGAAACGATTGACTTGCTTACCACCTGGTCTGAGGTTCGACAGGCCCTGGGTCATCGGGCATTCCATCCCGGATCAGACGCTCACCAGGAGTTCCTCCGGGGCACGCTTCAAAAGTTAGAGGCACTGCTACCCCGCATGGACGTCCGGCAGGAAATTGTGGAGTTGAAAAAGCAGCTTAACCATCAGCCTGCGTGATGGCCAGAGATTCATCGCCTCACAAAGCCAACCGGCTGTCGCAGTCCACGAGTCCGTATCTTCTCCAGCATGCCCACAATCCGGTCGACTGGTATGAATGGGGCGCTGAAGCCCTTGATCGGGCGCGGCGTGAAGACAAGCCCATCCTCGTAAGTATCGGCTATTCCTCCTGCCATTGGTGTCACGTGATGGAGCGCGAGAGTTTTGAAAATGAGGACATCGCCGCGCTCATGAATGAACACCTGGTATGCATCAAGGTGGACCGGGAAGAGCGACCGGATATCGACCAGGTGTACATGGAAGCGGTGCAAGCCATGGGGCTCAATGGCGGATGGCCACTAAATGTGTTCCTGACTCCGTCTCAAAAGCCGTTTTACGGAGGCACCTACTTTAACCCGAAGCACTGGTCGCAGCTTATTATTCAGTTGTCGAATGCCTACCGTGAGCGCCGGGAGCAGATAGAACAATCGGCAGAAGACCTCACCCAACATCTGAACGCCAGCGATCTCAACCGGTTTGGTTCCGAACCGGGACCGTTTCATCCGGAAGATTTTCATCAGTCGTTCGGCATCCTGGCATCGCGTTTCGATTCCGTTCATGGCGGCCTCGACAAGGCCCCGAAATTCATCATGCCCTCGCTCTGGATGTGGTTGTTGCGTTATCACCGGGCTACAGGGAACCAGCGGGCATTGGAAATGGTACTGCTCACCCTGCGCAAGATTTCAGCAGGGGGCATCTACGACCAACTGGGCGGCGGTTTCTCACGCTATTCCGTCGATGGCAAATGGTTTGCGCCCCATTTCGAAAAGATGCTCTACGACAACGCCCAGTTGTTGAGCCTCTACGCCGAAGCTATCCGGGTCAAACCCGACGCACGGTTTAACGAGGTGATCACTGAGACCATACAATGGCTGAGCCGCGAGATGAAGCATCCCGATGGCGGGTTCTATTCGGCGCTGGATGCAGACTCGGAAGGGGAAGAAGGCCGCTATTACACGTGGACGGCCGGGGAACTCCAGGACGCACTCGGCCCGGGGAAGGACATCATTGATCGTTACTATCAAACCAATCCGGCGGGAAACTGGGAACATGGGAGGAATATCCTCCATCGGATCGACGCGCCAGAAATGGAAAAAACGGAGGAATTGCGGCAGGCTTGCGCTGATCTGCTTGTGCGCCGAGGCCAAAGGCCACATCCCGGTCTTGACGACAAGATTCTCACGGGATGGAACGCCATGCTGATCACCGGCTTGATTGACGTGTATAAATCCGTTGGCGACCCCGTTTACCTGGACGAGGCTATAGACATTGCCAACTTCATTCATTCGCACCTCACCGAAGGTGTCCGCTGTTTTCGTGCCTTCAAGACCAAAGCCAGCGCCACCGAAGGGTTTCTGGAGGACTACGCCCACCTGGTAGCGGCGTTGATTTCGCTTTATGAAGCCACGTTCGACGATTCCTGGATCGTCCGGGCGGAAGAGACAGTCCGCTACGTGATCACCAATTTTCGCGACGAGTCAGACGGCTTCTTTTACACCTCGTCGAAATCCGGTGAGCCGCTCATCGCCCGAAAGAAGGAGTTGTTCGATAACGTGATCCCCTCCCCCAATGCCGTGATGGCCCGCAACCTGTTCAGGCTGGGCATCCTGCTGGACCGGGAAGAATGGAAACAGGATGGCATCGAGATGGCCACCACGCTTCGCAAGTTGATTCTCCAGGAGCCCAACTACATGTCACATTGGGGGATCATGGCCATGGAAGCCACCTTTCCCTTTTATGAAGTTGTCATCACCGGCCCGCAGGCTCAATCGGCTAGAAAGACCATGGCGTCAACCTTTCAGCCCTTCAGCTTGTTCATGGGTGCCGAAGAGTCGTCAAGTCTCCCACTCGTCAAGGAAAAGTTGAGTCAGGAAAAGACGATGATTCACGTCTGCGTTGATAAAACCTGCCGGCTTCCGGTGGAAACTCCCGGGGAAGCGTTGCAACAACTATCTTCGCTCCCGTCGTGAGCGATTTGGAATCATCGGGTAAGACGGTGCGTGAGGCAAGGCGGGATCAGACCCTTTTTGCAGAGCTTATTATTCCCGTGCCGGTGCGCAAGCTGTTCACCTACCGGGTACCTGCCCAGTGGAACGAGCTGGTACAAACAGGCCAACGGGCTATTGTGCCCTTTGGTGCCCGCAAAATCCTCACGGGAGTTATTGCACGCCTGCACAATCAGCCCCCGGAAGGGTATGAAGCGAGGTACTTGCTTGAACTGCTTAGTGAACAGGAGAGCGTCACCGCTCAACAGTTTCAGCTTTTCCAGTGGATGGCCGGCTACTACCTCTGCTCGACAGGTGAAGTGCTGAATGCAGCCCTTCCCACCGGGCTCAAACTCTCGAGCGAGTCGATGGTGCAGATCAACCCGGCCTTTGATCCGGAAACCACGGCGTTCGATTTCTCCGAGAAAGAGCAGATGCTCCTCAACCACCTACGGACCGAGTCGATGACGTACTCGGAGGTCGCCAGGTTGTTGGACGCCAAATCCATCTACAGCATCCTCAAGTCGTTGACGTCGAAGGAAGCCATTATCCTTTTTGAGACGGTCCGGGAAAAGTACAAGCCCAAGACAGAAAAACGCATTCGCCTTGCCGCTGCCTTTACAGCGAAGAAGAAACTGGAAGCGCTGTTCCAACAACTTGAGTCAAAGCCCAAACAGGAGGCCGTACTGCTGAATTTCCTGCAGGCCGTGCCGGTCTTTCAGGATAAACAAACCAACATCAATGGGATAGCCAGGAAGGATCTCCTGAGCCAGGAAGAAGTCTCGGAGTCTTCCCTTCAAACGCTTGTCAAGAAAGGCGTATTGGAAGAATTTGAAAAGGTGGTTCCCCGGTTTGGAGCGGAGACAACCCCCACTGAACATCCCCGACTGTTGAGCGTAGCGCAAGAGAAGGCCCGTAATGAGATTCAGGAAGCCTTCGAAAAGCACGACGCCGCGCTGCTGTTTGGCGTCACCGGCAGCGGCAAAACGGAAATCTATGCAGACCTAATCCGTCGAGCGCTGGACGGCGGCACCCAGGTTCTCTACCTCCTTCCGGAGATCGCCCTGACCACCCAGATCGTTGTCAGGCTCCGCAAAATTTTCGGCAGCACGATGGGTGTCTATCACTCCAAGTTCTCCGACAATGAACGGGTGGAGGTGTGGAACGGCATACTCAGCGGCAAGTTCCGGTTCGTGGTAGGCGTTCGCTCAGCCGTGTTCCTTCCCTTCGACAACCTGAGCCTGGTGATCGTCGACGAAGAGCACGATCCCTCGTACAAGCAGCAGGATCCCGCTCCGCGCTATCTCGCGCGCGATGTCGCCCGCATGCTGGCCCAGATACATCATGCCAAGGTATTGCTAGGTACAGCGACACCTTCCTGTGAGACTTATTACCAGGCAACCCGTGATGCGATCGGGTTCGTCAGATTAAGCGAGCGCTTTGGTGACGCACAATTGCCGGAGATTCAGTTCGCTAACCTCGCAGCAGAGCGGAAGCGAAAGACGAACAAAGGCGATTTCACTTCAATATTATTGACTGAAATCCGGGCGACCCTCGACCAGAAGCGCCAGGTGATCCTGTTTCAAAATCGCAGGGGGCATTCACCGCTTGTGGAATGCGAAGACTGCGGCTGGGTGCCCAAGTGCATCAACTGCGCGGTGAGTCTCACCTACCACCAGTACCGTCACGCGCTGATCTGTCACTACTGCGGATACCGTGAGGAACTGCCAAAAGAATGCCCGACCTGCAGCAGCAAGCGGATTCTCACGCTCGGCTACGGAACGCAGCGGTTGGAGGAAGAATTGACCCTGCATTTTCCGGAAGCACGCGTCAGTCGCATGGACCTGGATACCACCCGCACCCGCTCGGGCTACGAGACCATTCTTGGCGACTTTGAGAAGGGCGATACCGATATCCTGGTGGGTACACAAATGGTTACCAAAGGATTGGATTTTGACAGCGTCCGACTCGTCGGTGTCTTTGATGCCGACCGCATGATGCACTTCCCTGACTTCCGTTCCTATGAGCGGGCGTTTCAGCTCATCATGCAGGTCAGCGGACGTTCGGGTCGCCGCGGGGAAGCGGGGTTGGTCATCATTCAAACCTCCAATCCGCAGCATCCCCTTTTCCGGTTCGTAACCGAACACACCGTTACTGAATTCCTGGATGAACAGCTGGATGACCGTAGGATACACCATTATCCTCCGTTCACCCGGCTTATTGAAATTACGTTGAAACACATCGACCGGGGATTGACCGGCCGCGCCGCGCTGCACCTGGCAAAACGAATTCAGGAAAAGATCAGTGGCGTGCGCATGACAGGGCCGGGTGAACCCATCATTTCCAAGATCCGGAATGAGTACTTGCAAACGATCTTATTAAAGATACCCCGCAACCAGGGACGGCTTGGGCAAATCAAAGAAACCCTCATCGCCATCAGCGACGACATGTATGCCGATAAACAATGGCGGGGGGTCAAGGTTGTGTTTGACGTCGACCCCGTCTGAGCTTTATCGCGTCAAGATATCCCAGTCGTTGAGAACCGGTATGGCGTGGTGGGCGGTCAGGTCAAATTGGCTGGGCACGACGGAGATAAAGTTATTGGCAATGGCCCACTCGTCGTTGTCTTCACCCTTGTCAAAATTCACGAAGTTGCCGGTCATCCAGAAATACTTGCGGCCGTTGGGATCGCGGCGTTCGTCGAAGTCCTCCACCCATTTGGCATTAGCCTGGCGGCAGATGCGGATTCCCTTGATGTTCTCATTGCGCTTGGGCGGGAAGTTGACGTTCAGCGCCACGCCTTTCGGCAACTCCTTCTGAAGCACTTGTTGGGTGATCTGCCTGACGTAGTCCAGCGTGTGTGAAAAATCAGCTTCCGCGCTGTAGTCGCATAACGAAAAACCTATGGCCGGTGTGCCTTCGATCGCCGCCTCAATCGCGGCCGACATCGTTCCGGAATAGAGTACACTGATCGACGTGTTGCTCCCGTGATTGATGCCACTCACCACCAGGTCGGGCTGTCGCTGGTCTTTGAGCACATAGTGCCTTGCCATCTTTACACAGTCCGCCGGCGTGCCCGAGCATTCGTAGGCGACCACTTCCGAAAAGATCTTCGTTTCTTTGAGCCGAAGCGTATCGCCCACCGTTATGGCATGCCCCATCCCCGACTGCGGGCGATTGGGCGCCACCACGATTACCTCACCGAGTGATTTCATCACCCCCACCAGGTGCCCGATGCCAGGGGCCGTTATGCCATCGTCGTTAGTTACCAGAATAAGAGGCCTGCTCATTAAAAGAGGGAATTATAGTATTGAACAATTTGAACAAATTCATTTCGGTCGGTCAGGTCCAGCTTGTTGGACTTCATATATTTCTCAACCAGCTGACCCTTGTCGCCCATGAGGCGAACGAGGTCGGCGCGCTTGCCGTCAAAGGGTTCGATCGACCCGTTTTCCTTGAGGAGAAAATAGTGGTATACCAGCACCAGGCGCGTTGACATCCCGTAGCTGTAGAAGCTGTTGGAATAGCTGCGGTACTCCACGCTCTCGCGGCACAGCAACGTCATTTTTCCTTCCGTCAGCAACTCAAACAGCACGGGAGCCTTGTACGCTCCGGAAACTGCATAGGGTATCGTATAGAACTGACGGTAGCGCTTGACCGTCTGATCGAAAATCTCAAAAAAGGTGATCTTTCGCGCGGTGTAGGATTCCAGCTTATTACCCCGGGAGAATTGGACCAGATCGCTTTGCAGATCATACTTGATGCTGCCCTGGAGGGTGTCCCCATTTTCAAGAACAACCTTGCCATCGTGCCAGTATTCAAAGGGAAACTGCTGGCCCAAAGCCACGCCCGAGATCCCAAACACCAGCACGAGAATTCTAATCATAGATTCTTAAGGATCGAATGCCCCAACTTGTCGCGCTTGGTGGTCAGGTACTTTTGGTTGTGCTTGTTGGGCACGGTTTCTATGGGCACATTCTCAACAATCTCCAGGCCATAACCCATAAGGCCGACCCGTTTCTTTGGGTTGTTGGTTATCAGCCTGAGCTTGCGGATGCCCAGGTCGCTAAGGATCTGTGCACCTATGCCGTAGTCCCGGTTATCCATGTCAAATCCCAACTTCAGGTTGGCTTCCACGGTGTCCAGTCCTTCTTCCTGCAATTTGTATGCCTTGAGTTTATTGAGCAGGCCGATCCCGCGACCTTCCTGCTTCATGTACAGGACGACACCCACGCCGGCCTTGTCGACCATGCGCATGGCGTCGTGGAGCTGGGTGCCGCAATCGCAGCGGCAGGACCCGAAGATATCTCCTGTTACGCATGAAGAGTGCACGCGCACGAGTACGGGCTCATCCTTTTTCCAGGTGCCCTTGATCAGGGCCAGGTGCAGTTCGCCGGTATCGATCTGCTCGTAGGCGGCCAGCTTGAAGTCACCGAATTCGGTGGGAAGTTCCACGTCCACCCGACGGCGCACCTGTGACTCGGTCTTGAGCCTGTAGGCGATCAGGTCTTTGATGGACACCAGTTTCAGTCCAAAGCGCCTGGCCACCACCTGCAATTCAGGAAGACGAGCCATCGTGCCATCTTCATTCATGATCTCCACGAGCACCCCCGCAGGACGAAAGCCGGCAAGGCGGGCGAAGTCGATGGCGGCTTCGGTGTGACCTGAGCGGCGGAGGACGCCTTCCCGCTTGGCCTTCAAGGGAAAAATATGGCCTGGTCGGCCCAACTCTTCAGGACGGGTTTCAGGGTCAGCGAGGGCTTTGATGGTCTTGAACCGGTCGTGCGCCGATATTCCCGTCGTGCAACCGTGCCCGATGAGGTCGACAGACACGGTAAACGGTGTTTCAAACGTCGCCGTATTCTTCCCCACCATCAGGTCGAGGCCAAGTTCCTCACAGCGGTCTTCCAGCAGCGGCACACAGATCAGGCCACGGCCCTCCTTGGCCATAAAGTTGACGATCTCGGGAGTTATCGTCTCGGCGGCGCATATGAAGTCCCCTTCATTCTCCCGGTCTTCGTCGTCTACGACAATGATCAACTTGCCATTGCGTACCGCTTCAATCGCTTCTTCTATCGTATCGAGTTTCACTTCGCTCATGTTCGTAATTAAACCTCTGCTACAACAATTCCAGTCATGTACTTGTTCCTACCTGGCCACGACAATCCCCAACAACTTTGCCAGTTCGCGCTCCGCGGCCTTATACCCTTCCTGACGTACCAGGCATTTTTCCACTTCGTCCCAGTTACCCTCCTCTTCACTCGTTCTCACTTTGGCCAGGTTCTCCTCCATCATCTTCTGCACCACCCTGAATTTCAGGCGCAACACATTGGTGAGCGCAACATCCTTCAGAATTTCTCCCTCGTTGGGAAAATAGATATGGTACTTCTCCTTCCAGTGCGGGCTGATTTCATACCTGTCGGTGATGAGGGCGGTGACCACTTGCTGAACCTCCGGGCTGCCCTCTTCCAGAAAGTACCTGCTGTCGGGCACTTTTCCTTTCTTCAGCTGAGTTTCAAATGTGTCGTGAATTTCACGAAATACCTTGTTGCTGAACTGAATGTCTTCGAGCTCGTGCAGGAGGTACTCGGCCAGCTGGTGCTCGTCGATGGTATCCTCCGCGTAATTGAGAAGGAGGCGAATGGTCTCACGTTCATTATAGTACACCATATCGGCCGGGTCGACCGCCTGGGGTGCCGTTTCTTGGGCGGCCTCCGGCACGATCTCTGCCGGCGACCCCTGGGGGGACCGATAGTCTTTCTCTCGAGCCCGTCGCTCCTGAACGATCAGTTTGTTCAACTCCGTCAGGAGTACAGGCTCACCGATCTTCAATTGGTGGCTGGTTTCCTGGATGTATACCGATCGCTTGACCGGGTCCGGAATCAAGGCAATGCTGCTGACAATCTCTTTGATGGATTCCGCCTTGCGGATGGGGTCGTTGCCGGCCTCGCGGGCATACAATCCCGACTTGAAGGAGATGAAGTCCTGGACCTGCGTGGCGAGGTACTTGTGAAATTCAGCGGTGCCCACCTTGCGGGAATAGCTGTCCGGGTCCTCGCCGTCGGGCAACAGCACGACGCGCACGTTGAGCCCGCCTTTTAGAATCAGGTCGATCCCGCGCAGGGCGGCCTTAATACCCGCCGCATCGCCGTCGAAGAGAACGGTCACATTCTCCGTGAAGCGCCGGATCAGCTTGATCTGTTCTTCGGTCAGCGCGGTGCCCGATGAAGCCACCACATTCTCCACATCCGCCTGGTGCATGGAGATGACATCGGTATATCCCTCCACCAGGAAGCACGTGTCCTTTTGCCGGATAGCGTTCTTTCCCTGGTACAGTCCGTAGAGCACATTGCTCTTGTGATAGATTTCCGTCTCCGGGGAGTTGATGTACTTGGGCTGGTTCTTTTCCTTGCCCATCATCCGCGCGCCAAAGGCGATCACCTTGCCGGAGAGGTTATGGACGGGGAAGATCACCCTTCCGCGGAAGCGGTCATACACTCTTCCCTCCTCGTTCTTTACCACGAGGCCTGTTTTTTCCAGCAGTTCCTTGTTGTAGTTGCTCTTCACCGCCTCGTCCATCAGGTTGGACCAGCCGTCGAGTGCGTAACCCAATTCAAACTTCTGTATCGTCCGGTCATTGAAGCCGCGTTCCCGGAAATAGCTCAACCCGATCCCCTTACCTTCTTCCGTCTCGAGGAGGTTCCGTTTGTAGTAGTCTTTGGCGAAGTTCATCAGGATGTAAAGCCCATCCCGCTCACTTTGCTGTTCACGGGCTTCATCCGATTGCGCATCCTCCTTGATTTCAACGCCGTACTTTTTTGCCAGGTACCGGATCGCTTCGAGGTAACTCATACCCTCGTGTTCCATGACAAACGTGATGGCATCGCCGCCCTTGCCGCTGCTGAAGTCCTTGAAAATCCCTTTTGCGGGGACAACGAAAAATGACGGCGTCTTCTCGTTGTTGAAGGGGCTGAGGGCTTTGTAGTTCTGACCGGACCGCTTGAGCGAAATGAAGTCGCTGATGACATCCACGATGTCAAGCCGGTTCTTTACTTCATCGATGGTTTCGCGGCTGATCAAGCAGAAAAGAGGAAAAAAGTAAACTTTAAGACGTCAAAGATAGTTATTCAGTCCGCCGCCGGACCGCCCCGGGCGCTAAAAAAAGGCCAAAAAAACGCGCCAAACAATGAATGCCGGCCCTTTACAGCTAAATTCGCCTCTTTATTCAATAGCTCATGACTGATGCCGAAATATTGGATGTTCTTCGCACGGTAGTCGACCCCGACCTGAAGAAGGACCTGGTCACCCTGAATATGGTCCGGGACCTTGTGGTCGACGGCAATTCAGTCCGTTTCTCCGTAGTGCTGACCACCCCGGCCTGCCCGCTCAAGGAAATGATCCGGAAAGACTGTGAGAAGGCCATTCGCCGGATTGCGCCGACTGCCGATCTGCACATCAACATGACTTCCGCTGTCACCTCGGTGCGTGAAAATGCCCCGTTGCTGACGGGCGTCAAGAATATCATCGCCATTGCTTCAGGAAAGGGCGGCGTAGGAAAAAGCACGGTAACCACAAACCTTGCCGTTGCCCTTGCCAAGAGTGGAGCCAAAATAGGGCTGATCGACGCGGACATTTTTGGTCCCTCGATTCCCACCATGTTCAATTGCGAAAGCGAACAGCCGGAAGTTATTGAAGTCAATGGCAAGCATTCGATTGTGCCGCTGGAACATTATGGCGTGAAATTGATGTCCATCGGCTTCCTCGCACCACCGGACAGCGCGGTGGTTTGGCGTGGTCCGATGGCCAGCTCAGCCCTCAAGCAATTCATTACCGATGCACAGTGGGGTGATCTCGACTATTTATTCATCGATCTCCCGCCCGGCACCAGCGACATTCACCTCACACTGGTTCAAACCGTGCCCGTTACCGGGGTTGTTATTGTCACCACACCACAGAAGGTTGCGTTGGCCGATGCCACCAAGGGGCTGGTGATGTTCCAGCAGCCACAGATTAATGTACCCGTCCTGGGTGTTGTTGAGAACATGGCTTACTTCACTCCTGCCGAGTTGCCGGAGAACAAGTACTACATTTTTGGTAAGGACGGAGGCAAGAACCTAGCTGAAAAGTACCATGTGCCTTTCCTCGGGCAGGTACCCCTGGTACAGAGCATCCGGGAAAGTGGCGACAGCGGACTGCCGGCCGTGTTGAAAGAGGGGCCGACCGCCGTAGCCTTCAACGAATTGGCGGAATCGCTGGCCCGTCAGATCGCCATCCGAAATGCTAACTTTGCCCAAACCCGTAAAGTGGAAGTCATGTCATGACCACAGCCGTCAATCCAAATACCGAAGAGATACTTTCGCGCGTAGAGCAGGCGCTCAATGGGTTGCGTCCTTACCTCGAAGCGGATGGAGGCAACGTGCGCGTACTCGAAGTGTCGGCCGACTTGATTGTCAGGCTGGAGTTTGTCGGCAACTGTGGTAATTGCCCCATGTCAAGCATGACGTTCAAAGCTGGCGTTGAAGAAGCCATCCGGCGCGCGGTTCCGGAAGTGCGGGGTGTGGAGGCGGTGAACCTTACCATCGTCTGACCGCGCCAATCGCCGGTTACGGGTCTGCCAAAAGCGGGATTTATAATAAATTAGCAGGGTTTTTCGTTTAAACCCCTTGAGTCATCCATGATCTAATGCAGCCGCGAAGGTTGTTCTAATGATGGGAAGGAAATACGCTGTGTGGATCATTCCTGCGCTCCTCTCGCTGAGCCCATGGGCGCATGCCCAGGAAATCAACCGGTGCCTGACCACGGAGTACGAGAACCTTCGACAAAGTAAGTCGCGGCGCCGCGAGACCCCCGCCCAATTCGAACAGTGGATTCAGTCACGGGTAACCAACCGGCTTACGAACAACGGCGCCACCCTGGCATCCGTGTACACGATCCCGGTGGTTGTCCATGTAATCCACAATGGTATCAATGACCTGACCAACATTTCAGATGCGCAGGTGTTTTCGCAGATCGACGTGCTCAATAAGGATTATAACCGCGTCAACCTGGATGCGGTGAATACGCCCGCAGAGTTTGTGCCCGTAGCGGGAAGCATCAGCATCCAATTTGTGCTGGCGAAGCGCGACCCGGAGGGAAGAGCCACCAACGGCATCGTGAGGGTGCAGGGAACCAAAGCCCAGTGGAGCCTCGCAGACCAGTCAGAATTCAAGGCACTCAGCTATTGGCCCGCCGAAGACTACCTGAATATCTGGGTGATCAACTTCGGCACCAACGACCTTGGTTTCGCCCAGTTTCCGGTATCCAACACATTGGCGGGCCTTGAATCCGCTTCCGCTGACCGGCTCACCGATGGCATAGTCGTCGACTACCAGGCATTTGGCACCAGCGATGCGGGAAGTTTTCCCTTGCAATCAGGATTCAACAAAGGCAGGACGGCCACGCACGAGATCGGCCATTTCTTTGGACTTCGGCATATTTGGGGTGATGGCAATGACTGTTCAGCGACAGACTACGTTGACGACACTCCTCCCCAGTCATCCCTGACGTCTGGTTGTCCCGCCTATCCTACGGCCTCCTGCACACCGAGCAAGATGTTCATGAATTACATGGACTATACCCAAGACGCCTGCATGAACCTGTTCACCGTGGGACAATTCGCCCGCGCGCAAGTCATCCTCAATGAAAGTCCACGGCGGGCAAGTTTGCTCACGTCTCTTGGCGCAACGCCTCCGGTGGTGGTGACCAACGATCTGGGCATCAAACGAATTGTTTCTCCGGGCACCGCTGCGTGTGGAAGTCAAGTTATTCCGTCCGTAGAAGTCAGAAACTACGGTACTAATGCAATTACATCCGCTCAAGTAAGCCTATCGGTTAATGGCTCCGCCGTAGAGACCAGGAACCTGACGGTCAGCCTGCAACCTCAAGAGACTTCGACGATTTCATTCTCAGCGCATGCCGTTCCTTCGCCAGGAAGCACCTTTGAAGTTTCGTTCCATGTGGAGCAGACCAATGGTGGTGTCGACGGAAATTCTCAAAATGACAGCGACACACAATCCGTCACTGTGCCTCAACAGACCACCCTCCCGGTTTCGGAAACTTTTAACACCTTGCCTTCTACCTGGTCTGTCCTGAATCCGGACAATCAAATCACGTGGACCAATGTCGTCGCGCCCGATGTATCCCCTACCAACCGGGGTATGCGGATGGACTTTTATAACTACGATGACGAAGGGGTATTAGACTGGATGTTAACTCCCTCTTTTGCGTTGAGCAGCCCTGAGAACGCACAGCTTAAGTTCGACGTGGCCTACGCCCAGTTTCCCGGGTTATCGGCCGACGTGCTGAGTGTTTACGCTTTGCCCGCTTGCGACCGCGACCTCAGCAAGGCGATACTTCTCTACTCCAAATCCGGAACCGACCTGGCCACCGTTTCGTCCACCAACAATCCATTTCTTCCCGCCAACACCACCCAATGGAGAAAGCCCGAGACCATCAGCCTTCTTCTGCTGAACGCAGCCATCCCCTGGCAAATAGCCTTTGTGGCTCAAAATGGTTATGGCAATAACCTCTACCTCGACAATGTGCTAATCTCACAGACTGAAATCAGCGATATCGCCTTTGCCGGCGTAGTCAGCCCCGGAATTGTTCACTGCCAGCCAAGCCCGGTAGTTCGGTTCAGAGTCACCAACCTGGGAACCTCCACGGTGACTTCATTTAAGTTGGAGTACACGGTAAACAACGGAACACCGGCAACGCAGCTGTTCACCAGCCTCAAGCTGGATGTTGGTGAAACGGAAACCTACTCCCTCAATGCCATCGCCCTTCAACCGGGGCCGAACGAAATCACCCTTACCCTTTCATTGCCCAACGGTATTCCTGACATCCCGACGAACAACACCTATCACTTGATGAGTGTGTTGGATCAGACGGTTGATCGGGCTCCCCTGCGCAAGACCTTCGACAACCCGCTGGAGAAAAACTGGCGTGTGGCCAGTCCGATCAGTTCGCTGGATTGGGAAGCGGTTAAGACCAATAAGGAGACCTCACTCTCCTACCGTTCGTTCACGAATCCAACGCTGGGACAGGAGTCGTGGCTGGTCAGTCCCGTGCTGGATTTAACCGCCGGTGACTTCACCCTTTTTTTTGATGTCAGCTACGCCCAGAACTCTCCGGCCGATGATCGTCTGAAGATTCTGGCCTCCACCGACTGCGGCGTTACGTACGACCAGGTGATCATGGACAGACCTGCCAGCGACTTCAAGGCCAAAAATTCATCGGCGGCGTGGAGCCCTGCGACGGAAGATGACTGGAAGCTTCGTCAGTACGCTAACATCAGCGCTGTGGCCGGCTTGAACCAGGTGCGAATCGCATTCGTCGCTTCGAACGACAACGGGAATAATCTTTATCTGGACAACATTCAGTTCTTTTCCGGTGATGATCCCAACCCACCCATCACCACGGCGAAATATCAATTCTATTATTCCGAACTGAACTCCAAGGCCGATATCGCGTTGACACTAAACCTGGACCAGCGGCAGGATGTGCCCCTTCAGATCATCACGCTGCAGGGCACGGTCATAGCGGAGTATACGCTCACTGACGCACTCAACCAAACCTATTACTTCAATCTCGCCAATCAGGCCGCGGGCCTTTACCTGTTCCGCATGATCGTCGACGATAAGCCCACCGTAACGAAAGTTTTCATCGGGCAATAGCCTTATTTCCTATCTTTGGCGCATATTCCACGAATGAAGAAAGTCAGGGTTGCCATTCTCTATGGCGGGCGTTCGGTTGAACATGGTGTGTCTGTCAACTCGGCGCGTAACATCGCTGAATACATTGATCACTCGAAGTTTGAAGTAGTCCCCATTGGAATCACCCAACAAGGCACCTGGTATCTCACGCCGGAGGTTACCCGCAACATCAGGGCCGGCAAGCGCGTCATGGTCAACCTCGATCCGCAGCACCCATGGCTTTCGGATGGTAAGCGCAGGATAAAGTTTGACCTGGTCTTCCCCGTGCTCCACGGCACGGACGGAGAAGACGGCAGTATCCAGGGATTGCTCAAGAGCCTTTCCATACCCATCGTCGGAACCGGCGTGCTGGGCTCCGCCTTGTCCATGAACAAAATCGTAGCCAAACGGCTCCTCCGCGAAGCCGGCCTTCCGATAACGGATTTCATCCCCCTGAGTATAACCGACTCGCCGAAGCCCGGCTTTGAAGAAGTCAGTCGCACCCTGGGCCTGCCGTTTATGGTTAAGGCCGCGAGCCTGGGATCCTCCGTGGGTGTGACCAAAGTGAAAGCCAAAAGCGATTTCACCAAGGCGGTGAAAGAAGCGTTCAAGTATGACACCGAACTTCTATTCGAGCGGTATGTCAGTGGGCGTGAAATTGAATGCGCCATTCTTGGCAACGATCCACCCAAGGCATCGTTACCCGGAGAGATCATCATCAGCAAGAAGTACGATTTCTACACCTTCGATGCCAAGTATGTGGACAGCACGGCTGTCGCCATAGAGGTTCCGGCCAAGCTGAAGCCGCAGGAAACTGAGCAAGTACGGGCGTTGTCTGTCCGGGCCTTCCAGGCATTGAAGTGTGAGGACTATGCCCGTGTGGATTTGTTCCTCTCCATGGATGGAGAAATACTGGTCAACGAGATCAACACCATTCCTGGTTTTACGAACTCAAGCATGTATCCCATGATGTGGCGCGAGCGCGGCATTTCGTTCACGGAATTGATTACCCGGTTGATCGGATTGGCTCAAAAGCGACAGCAAGCGGCTTTGCGTGTAGAACGTCAGTTTAGCTCGTCATTGAACTACTAATGAACCTGCGCAACCTCATCACCTTCCTGCGGTCCAACACGTTGGGCGCCATGCTGGCGAACGTGGGCTTGGCGCTGGGTATTGTGTTGGTGATTGCGATCGCCTACTTCTATGTTTATCTCCCCGGAAGTACCCATCACGGCGAAGTGGTGGTGGTGCCCGACCTGCTGGGCAAGGACATCTACTCCGTGGACCAGGCGCTGACTCCGCTCAAACTAAGGTACGAAGTCGGTGACTCGTCGTACTCACCGGATTCGCCCCCGCTTACCGTGCTGGCTCAGGTGCCGAAGGCCGGTCATGAAGTGAAAGAGAACCGCAAGATATACCTGACGGTCAACCGCAGGTCACCTCCCACGCTTCCTTTACCCAATCTCTTTGGCGAAGGCGGTGCGGGTTCCCTGGAAAATGCCGAGGCTGTGCTTCGCAGTGCCGAACTGGTGCGTGGACGCGTGATTTACCGGCGCAGTCCAAACTACCACCTTATCATTGAGATGCGGTATAACGGTCGGATCATCATGCCAGGAACCCGGGTGCCTAAAGGTTCAACGATTGACCTCGTAGTTGGCGACGGTGCCGGACCCCGCGACTTCGTCGTTTCCAGCTTCCTCGGCCTCTCCTATGAGAACGCCTTATTGCGTCTCGCCAACCTCAGCCTCCATCTTGGGTCTGTACAAATACCCGAGGATGTGGATACCACAGGCATCGATATTTTCGTTGTCAGACAATCACCGGAACCGGGTGATTCGGTGAGCATTGGCGATCCGATTGACCTTTGGATCGGACCCAAAGGTTACAAATTCAAGGACCCGGAGGATAATTGACCAGAACCGCAACGCGTGTGAACCGAATTGCTGCACTTGTAGCCCTGTTGTCATTCGCTTCGTCTGCTGCCGCCCAACTGGTGGAATATCCGCTCCCTTCAAACCGGGAAATTCCCCGCAAAGTGTCGGCGGGCAAGCGAACGCAATCGATCGACCCGACGTTCCTGCCGTTTTGGGATGACTTTTCGTCCTCCGACACGCTTCTCCGGGACAGCTTGTGGCTTTACGGGAATTCCGTGCTGCTCAACAACGGCATTGGCATTCAACCCCCATCGAAGAATGTCGTGACGTTTGACGGCGTGGATTCGTTAGGCAAGCCTTACAACATCAACGATGCGCTGGCCAAAGGTTTTGCCGATCACCTGGTCTCCCAGCCCATTCGCATGGACCTCGTGAACCCTTCCGAACGGAATACAGTCTACTTCAGCTTCTTTTATGAACTGGAGGGCCGCGGCGAGCCACCGGACCCCGGCGATGAACTGATCGTGTCATTCAAAAACAACAGCGGCACCTGGGAGGATATATTCATTCTTGAACCCGGTGTGAACATGCGCACCGACAGTTTCACCCAGGTGATACTTCCTGTGGCCGAAGAGCGTTTCTTTCATGCCAACTTTCAATTCCGCATCTACAACCTGGCACGGCTCTCAGGTCCTTATGATACGTGGAATGTGGATTATATCTACCTGAACAGGCTCAGGGATACGAACGACCTGTACTATCCGGACCGAACGATCTCTTCACCGTTGAGTTCGCTTTTTCACGACTACTATGCCATGCCGATAACGCACTTCCTTGCGGATCCGGCCTCTCACCTTACTCACCCCACGGTTGAACTCTACAATCTTAAGAAGACCGATTCGCTGACCGGAAGCCCGCACACTCAACCCTTCAAATACACCACGGAGGCAACGATAACAAGTCGAAACGCGGGCACCCTTACGACGAATGTCGTACCGCTTGATTTTGAGGCGGACCCCGGCATGACCATGCCCGGACTCAAGTTTGTGAACCTGCCGCTCAACACCCTGCCAGCGCCTTCCGACTTCGACGCCAATGCTGACTCCATCCATGTGCGGTTGAAGTACGGCATGACCACAAAAGACAACCTGCCGACTTCACTCCTGGGAGACTACAACCCACGCAAGTACAAGCCGATCGATTTTCGTTACAGTGACACGACTTCCATAGGTTATGTGCTATCCTCTTACTATGCCTACGATGATGGCACCGCAGAATACGGCGCCGGACTCAACCAGGCCGGTTCCTTCCTCGCCTTCCTCTTCGAAATGAAGACCGACAGCATCGATACGCTGGTCTACGTCGATATCTACTTTCCGGAATTCGGCGACAACACCAACCAATCGCTGCAGCTGCAGGTTCGAAGCACCCTTGGCGACATCAATGCCGCCCCGCTGATTGACCAACTCATCGTAGTGGAGCGAACCACCCGGAATAAATTCAAGCGGTACACACTCTATCGTCCTGTTCCCGTGGCCGGAGCTTTCTACATCGGCTGGAAGCAGATCACCAACGCGTCGATTCCTGTTGGCCTGGACAAGAACACCGAAAACGGGAACAAGATCTACTACAACATCACGGGCGACTGGGTTCAAAACACGTTGGTCAAGGGCAGTATCATGGTAAGGCCGGGTTTTGGCAAAGGAATTGGTGAAGTCGTGACCGGCGTGGAAGTCTTGCGCAAACCCGTTGTCCTCTATCCCAACCCGACTACGGGCACATGTTATGTCCAAGGTTTAGTAGAGCGCGCTGAAGGTTTTGACAGCATGGGCCGGGCCGTTGATACCCGCTGGGAAATCGAAGGCGATAAGAGCAGGATTACCCTTGCGCCTTCTGCCTCGGGGCTGCTGATCGTGCGCATGGTGATTGACGGGCAGGTTCACACCGCCAAGGTCATGGTGCAGGCGGAGGGAAAATAATAATCTGTATTGGTATCGGCGCGAAGCTGATCACGAAAATGATCAGCGCAATCCACCCCAGCACCTGCCGGCCCAAGTCGAGCGGTTCTTCAATCAAACTCGGAGGATGTTGAACACCGATGAAACGGCCGATGATGAAAACAAAAGGCAGCCAGCCCGGATAGCCTTTAATGCCGGGGATCACCCAGGCGAGGAGGAATTGTCCTGCAAAGATGATCATCGCATACATCAGCGTATCCTGCCAGGAGAACCGAAGCCCGGTGAGTGTGAGGTATAGGAAGCCGATGTACAACGGTGTATACCAAAACGGGTCGGTGGCCGGCCCGAAGAAAGTCAACGAGCCAAGCCCCGCGTAAAAAACGAAAACAAGGAACACCATGCTGGCCACGCGCCGATGTCCGTGGTAGCCCAACAGCCCGTACAACACATGTCCCCCATCAAGTTGACCGATGGGAAGCAAATTGATACTGGTAAACACGAGAGAAAGGAATCCGGCGAACAAGTACGGATAGTGAATGATTTCATGAACATTGGGAACACGCGCGGGGTCGCCGACCAGGCGTTCGAAGAACAGATAAAGCAGGTTCTTGCCGATCAGTACATCGGCCGTTCCTTTGCTTAGAAAACTTTCGGTGTAAACATGGGCCGCATAGTTCAATCCGAACTGTTCGTACTCCGGATGAAATTGAAAGATATACTCGGGCGGTGGAAGTGTGGCGAAGCCATATCCCAACACGCCGAGGGTGGCGATGAATCCTGCGAGGGGTCCAGCAATCCCGATGTCGAAGGTATGCTTCATGCTTGTCACCGGGCTCTTGAGTCGGATGACAGCGCCAAGGGTACCGATCATCAAAGGCAACGGGGGCAGCGGTATGTAGTAGGGCAACGTGGTGCGGACCCGGTAGTGAATGGCCGTGAAGTAGTGGCCGAACTCGTGTACCGAGAGGATCAACAGAAATGGAATTGAGTAAGGCATCCCGCTCAGAAAGTCGTCCCAGGTGTACCCCTCCATAAGAATTGACTTGCCATGGATCCATTCGGCGCCCGCCAGCGTGGTGGTGGCAAACGTGAGGATGAGCAGGCCCAGGTGGAGGGCTATCTTGCGGGGTGAAAGTTCCATCGGGAGTTGATGCCAGGACAAACAAAAAGCAACCAAAAAATGGCTCCGGAATCCTGCTCCTGGCGTTGCGGGATTGTCGTTTAGGTGGGCCCTGTTGGGATCGAACCAACGACCCGCAGATTATGAGTCTGCTGCTCTAACCGACTGAGCTAAGGGCCCAAAATGGACGCAAGTTTACGGATTTCCACCCAATCCACAGGACAAGCGGCCACTAATAAAGAGACTCGGTATCTCCGGTCGCACCTCCATGGCGAAACACGGATAATAACTACGGGCAGGCTTCTACAGGTTACAAAAATGTGCTAAAATTGGAGGCC
>JAYRNL010000166.1:0-2945 GCA_041912235.1 Cyclobacteriaceae bacterium | reverse complement strand
GTCAAGGTTGTTCCAGCTGCCTGTGAGAAGTTACCGCCAAGATTGATCGTTGCAATGCCTGTACCGGATGAGAGGTTCATCGTGCCTGCATTGATGATCAAATCGCCGGCCAGATCCAGTGAGTAGGCCGTATTGCCGGTCAGCCGCATTTGGCCTGTGCCTGTTGATGTAACGATGAAGTTTCCGTTGATCTTGGTTGCCCCTCCCAGCGTACCGTTGAAGGTCCTGTTCCCTCCCTGTCCCGGACAGTTCCATTCCAGATTTTGAAAGAGATTTCCTACAGTCACGGTGACGTTGCCGGTTGTGCCGGTGATCTTACACGTGGAGTTGGCCCCCCACGAGGCTAACGGTATAGTCGCATTGGCACTCTGCCCGTGAACATAAGTTGCACCTGCAGCAACTGACAATGCGCCTGTACCCAGGATATTTCCGGCGGTCATCGTCAGGTCATCGCCCGTACCATTGGCAACTATCAGCGTAATTCCGGGGCTGATCGTAAGGTTGGATGAAGAGGTAGCCTGGTCGATCGAAATATTCGCGCCAATGGTCATGGCATTGGTGACTGTAATCGAAGTAGAGTTGGCCGCGGTGGGAAACGTGGCGGCAGGAAGTCCATCCGCAAGCCAGTTGCCTGGCGTGGTCCATGCTCCATTTGAAACTGTCGTGTACGCCTGGGAAAAACCCAGCTGAGAAATGGCCAAAAATGCCATCACCGCAACGGAGAACCGGGTCAAGTGAACGTGTAATTGCTGACTAGCTGAATTCCTTTCGGTAGACTTTCCCATCATAGGTCCCAAAAATAGTGATTAGTAGCCTGAAAACTCAATTTTTATCCCCTTTTGACCCCTCTTGTAACCCGCTGTTTAACAAAGGATTTTGGACACCCTACGAACTACCTGCCAAGTCAAGGATAGCAGCAAAATCAGGTGAGTTACCTTCTGATGACCCTGAGGGCAAGCATAGACCTTCCTCAAAAAGTGCTTGAGCGACCGACCCGGCAAATACCTTGTACTTCGAAAACGCCGGTTGGGTATGCATCGGCTTCCATAACCGCCTGCCCTCAAGACCGTTAGCCAAAAAGACCTCACGAGCCGTGCCGGGGTCGACCCCGGCCGGCAACCGGCAGGCTGTAATCCAGGGCTGAAAACCCGCTTGATCGGGCAATTTCTGAAACCCAAATCCTTTGGACTCACCCAATTTCAGGTATCCATCATATACCCTGCAGCGGTCAGAAAACAGCTCCCCTCGCCTGTCCAATTGTGTCAATATGTACGCCGCATTCAGCGGACTCATCCGATAGTTAAAGCCCACCTCATTGTGCTGATAGTAAGGAACATCCGACCGGGCATGGGCCGCGAGGTAATGAACCCGCGCAATCAGTTCCTTGTCCTTCGCCACAACCATCCCACCGCCAAATCCGGTGATGGTCTTGTTACTGTTGAAAGAGTAAACTCCAATCTCTCCCAGCGTGCCCGTCCACTTGCCTTGCCACGTGGATCCAAAGGATTCAGCCGCATCCTCGACCACAGGGATATTGTACTGCCGCGCGATGGCATGTATCTCATTCATTCGGGCCGGCATGCCATAATTGTGAACAACGATGATGGCCCCCAATCGCTTGCCGTCTTTCTTAAAAGTATGGATTGCCTGTTCCAGGAGCGCCGGGTCGAGGTTCCAGGTGTAGGTTTCGGAGTCAATGAAGGCAAGCTCTGCGCCAACATAAACTGCGGGGCTGACAGAGGCTACATACGCAAAAGTCGGTGCGAACACCGCATCGCCGGGCCTAACGCCCGCAGCAAGAAGGGCCAGGTGCATGGCCGCGGTTCCGGATTGTACGGCGGCGACGTACGGGCAACCGACAAGTTCTCCAATTTGCCTTTCCAGATCACGGACAATCTCTTCGTGGTGTCTCCCCTGATACTTTTTCAGCTTCGCTGCCAACGCATCCACGTCGACGTCATGGTAAGACAAGGGTACGTTGATCATTGAACTTTCTCCCGCCATCGCTGATAATAGAAGCCTGCAATCAAGATAATCATTAACAACGGATTGACGATCATCCGGTGGAGTGGTTGATACATCGGTGAAGAAATCTCGGTAGGACCTTCGGCATTCAACTTAACCATGAGGTATATGGGCAACAGTATGAATAGTTCCCCAAGGAAAACGAGAAAGGCCAGGCGCGTGAAGCGGGCCTCGGAGAACAGGGACTGAATGAGCACGATGCTGAGCAGATCGTTGACAATCAGTCTAAGACTGCGGTTTACAACAAAGGATGCTGTGGCACTGGGTTGATTGACCCCGAGCAGGTTGCACAGAAATCCCAAGTAGTCAAATCGTTGGAACACATACACGAGAAACAGGCCGGTCAAGGCCAGTGCGATAAACAAATTCTTCTTTACCGCTGGCTTATCCACCCTTTGTCTCGTTTAGCCCATTCCATTTCCTAATCCACAGCCACCACATCGCAAAGACAATCGCGTAAATGATCGCCGTAAAGAAGTACTTGTGAAAGTAGTAGAACATCCGGTCGTTCCATGCCGAAAGCCAGAACAACCACAGGATGCGGGCAAGGTTTGTGAGGTGAATGATGATCAACCCTAGCGGAATGAACCACATGAGGTTTCTGGTGCTGCCACCAAAGGCAAGAACAAATGCCAGGAACACAATCATGACATTGAGTCCGTTGCAACCCTCAAATACGTTAAGCACCTTCTTTGCTCCCTGCAAAATAAAGAGGGTGGGTCCCATCGGATTCTGCTCCGCCCGAGCCTCATAGCCAAAGACTTTCAGCAACTGGACTACTTCCGAACTCACTTCACGGGTCATGGGGTCAGGCCGAGTGCCCAAGGACTCAATCCAAATACCATACGCGAGGCTGAGGAGAAAATAGCAACCCAGGAAAATGGCCAGGAATTTCAGCGCCGGCTTTACTTCGCTGATTT
>JAYRNL010000165.1:0-10170 GCA_041912235.1 Cyclobacteriaceae bacterium | reverse complement strand
TCGCGGTACTTCACCAGCGGCCAGTCCTCGTCGTCGACAAGGAGTTCCAGCTTGTCTACCGCGTCCCTGATTTTGTCGAAGTATCCCTCTTTGATATCATCGCAGTAGGCGTAGGCTCGCTTGTGCGTGTCCGTGATCTTGTTGATACGTTTCCGCTCTTCAATCATTTGCCGAACGCCGTTCTTGATCGTATCGATGTGTTCCGATATCTCTTTGATAGTCTGGATCACGGCTTTGTTATCGACGCCCAGTCCTTTGAGTCCATTGGCGTTCTGGATGAGCTTGTTCTGGTAAGAAATGGCCGTAGGAATGATGTGGTTCATGGCCAGGTCGCCCAGCGTGCGCGACTCGATCTGCACGCGCTTGATGTACGATTCCAAGCGAATCTCGTAACGAGCCTCGAGCTCCTTGTGCGACATAACCCCATGACGCTCGAACAACGCGACTGACTCCTTGGTCAGGTACGCCTCGATGGCGCGGGGCATGTTCTTGATGTTATTCATTCCCCGCTTGGCGGCCTCTTTCACCCAGTCATTGGAATAGCCATCGCCTTCAAACCGGATTGACTTCGATTCCTTGATGTACTTCCGGAGCACGTTGGCAATCGCCAGGCGTTTTTCCGTTCCCTTCTCCATGTCCTTCGTAACTACATCATGGAATTTCTCCAGCTGATCGGCCACGATGAGGTTCAGGACGGTCATGGCCACTCCGCAGTTGTCGGAGGCCCCGACAGCGCGGAATTCGAATTTGTTACCCGTAAAAGCAAAGGGAGACGTGCGGTTGCGATCTGTAGCGTCGAGAATGATCTCAGGAATCTGGTCAATACCCAGCTTCATATACATGTTGTCGCCCTTCTCGATCTTCACATTGCCTTTCTTTTCCATCTCATCCAACACGGCCGACATCTGGCTGCCGATGAACACCGACATGATGGCGGGCGGGGCTTCGTTGGCGCCGAGGCGGAAGTCGTTTTGCTCAGTGGCGATGCTGGCGCGCAACAGGTCGGAATGTTCATGAACCGCCTTGATCGTCGTTACAAAGAAGGTCAGGAAGAGCAGGTTGTCGCGGGCGCTGCTCGACGGGGCGTAGAGATTGATGCCGGTGTCGGTGATCAGCGACCAGTTGTTGTGCTTCCCGCTTCCGTTCAGGCCTGCAAAAGGCTTTTCGTGGAACAGGACGCGCAGGCTGTGCTTTTCGGCCACGCGCTGCATCACGTCCATCATGAGTTGGTTGTGGTCGTTGGCAATATTCACTTCCTCGAAAAGCGGAGCCACTTCAAACTGGCTGGGGGCTACCTCATTGTGGCGGGTGCGTACCGGAATGCCCAACTTCCAGGCTTCGTTCTCGAATTCCTTCATGAAGTCGTAGACGCGCGAAGGGATGGAGCCAAAATAATGGTCTTCCATCTGTTGCCCGCGGGAGGGTGCGTGGCCAAATACCGTACGACCCGACATCACCAGGTCCGGGCGGGCCATATAGAGCGCTTCATCCACCACAAAATATTCCTGCTCCGGCCCAAGGGAAGCGACGACGTGCTGGATGTCTTTGTCAAAGAGCTGACACACTTTGGTGGCCGCCAGGTCTACCGCCTTGAGCGCCTTAAGCAGGGGCGATTTGTGGTCGAGCGTCTCGCCCGTGTAGGAGACAAACACCGTGGGAATACAGAGAGTCTTTCCATAGAGAAACATGGGCGAAGTCGGATCCCAGGCCGTATAGCCGCGTGCTTCAAAGGTGCTGCGGATGCCTCCGCTGGGGAAGGACGACGCGTCTGGCTCCTGTTGAACCAGTTCACTGCCCTTGAACTTCTCGATGCCGCTGATGGCATCGAAGAACGAATCGTGCTTTTCCGCTGTTCCGCCGGTCATTGGCTGGAACCAGTGTGTAAAATGGGTTGCGCCCTTGCTCATGGCCCAGGATTTGGCTGCAGAGGCTACCGCATCGGCGGTGGCGGGATCGATTTTTTCGTGGTTCTTGATGGCGTTGGTCACCTTTTGATAGACGGCCGGGGCCAGGGAGCCACGCATCGACTCGTTGCCGAACACGTTCTCACCGAAGAAATCCGAGACTTTAGGGCTTGGGCTTGAGACAGTTACCGCCGATCGTTCATGTAACTTTCTCAAGGCTTCGAAGCGTAATTGTGCCATAGTGGTTGTTTTTTGGTCTACGTGGCGCCAAAAGTATAGTATTTTCAGAGACACAGGGTATTTTTTGACCCTACTTTTGAAAAAATGTATAGAAGATTGCGAAGGAAGGGTAAAAGAGACCTAGGGCTCATTGACCAGCACCAGGGCCGTCGATCCTTCAAACAGATAAGGATGCCGGAATACGACGCGGAACCCGGCGCCCACCAGCTCCTCCTCATAATCTGCCCGTGACAGCACCATCACCCGCCTGCCCGCCGTGTAGCTTAGGATATCGGCAGGAGTCCAGAAAGTCACCAGGGTCTTCTGCAGCGTAAAAATGTAAGCCGGATTGAAAAACCGGTAGCCAATGATTTCACGGTCATGCTGCTGAACCAAGGAAAGGCTTTGCACCACCGGATTGTGGTTCATAATGCGGGGAACACCCAGGTAAAAGAGCAACACCCCAGTCGCCCAAAAGCTGATCAGCCAACTGATGAGAGCCGCCCTGACGTTGTTATGGTATACAAACCAGCTGGCTACGATCGCACCGACCGGCCACGGTGAAAAAAGCCAGGCTAATTCCGGCATGTCACCAATCCACTTGTCCTGCCTGATCACAAAAAACATCGCAGGGACGGCGGCGGTCATCAGCAACGCGACCGCTACCGATACCCAACGATGAAACCGGGTGGTGTTCCCCTGCTCCATCCAGCGTTCTGATCCAAAAGCGATAAGCAGCGCCGCAAACGGTACGGCCGGGCCAACATAGTTCGGAAGAAAAGTTCTCGACAAGGAGAAGAATACTGTCACCGCCACCACGGCTATGCACGCCATCCAGACAAGCGGGTGCTTCTGCCGTGATTGCCATCCACGAAAGATGGCGCCGGGCAGTAAAGCCGAAAGCGGCAACATGGAAACCAGCAACACCAGTACCGCCATGCCCGGCACGCTTCCATGACCTTCATAAGGGCTCATGAACCGTCCCACGTTGTGACCCCAGAGGAAAGCACCGACCCATGCCACGCCTTTCTCCTTCCATATCGCGATCCACCAGGGCGCCGCAATGGCCAAAAAAATCACCACTCCTATCCACCACCGGGTTTGGTGAATCACCTTCCATGAAAGCCGCTCCCGGGTAAAGACATAGGTCAGCAGGATGGGCACGCTGAGCACTACGGCAACGGGTCCTTTCGCCAGGAAGGCCAATGCCAGGGCGGCGTAGCTCAGGTAGAAGTAACCTGGCTTCGACACGTGAAAGGCATAGGCAAATGACAACCAGCACAACGTGAGAAAGAAGATGAAGTAGGGATCAGGCACAGCCAGGTGGAACTCGATAACGAAGAACAGTGAACTGGTCAGCGTCAGCCCGGAAAGAAATGCGAAACGAGCGCCTTCCATCCGCAACGCAAAGAAGTACACACTTGCCACGGTGAGCAGCCCCATGATTACAGAAAAGAAACGGGCTGCAAAAGGCGTTACCCCGCCGATCGAGTATGCAGTCATCATGAAGTAATAATGCAAGGGGGGTTTGTCGGTGCGCAGCTGTCCATTGAACGTAGGCACCACCCAATCGCCACGCTGCAGCATTTCCATGGCGCACGCGGCATTCTTCGCTTCATCAAGGATGTAGACCGGGAAGTTCCAGAAGTTGGCGCTGACCGCTATCAGCGACAGTGCCATGACCACCATCCATTTTTTGTCCTGCACGCGTTTGGCTACTTTTGAAGTTCTCGAATGACTATGAACAAGCGGTTTTGGATCCAGCTCTTACTTCTTATCGGGATCGTTACTTCCCTGGCCATTTACCGGGTATCCGACCATAAAGTAAAGGAACAAAACATAATTGCCGAACTGCAAATCCGCCAGTCATCCGCCTCCATCCGGTTCTTCCAGATCGTCTCCGACAGCATAAGCTTTTTCAGCCTGGGGATTCCCGCGGTGTTTCTCGTGACCGGCTTGATCCAAAAGAAGAAGCTTTGGATTCGGCAGGCCCTTATTATCCTGCTGGGAATCGCGCTGGGCGGACTTATCTCGGCCACAATCAAGCGAACCATCAAAGAGCCACGGCCGTATGAGGTCGACGCGCGGATAACGCAATGGAGCGTCGGCGGCAGCAACTCATTTCCTTCCGGACACACCGTAGAGGCCACAGCGGCGGCCATCGGCTTTTCAGCCATCCTCTTTCGCACACCCCTGAGTGTTGTCCTTTCTGTAGTGTGGGCCCTGATGATCATGTTTTCCCGGATCGTATTAGGCGTGCATAATTTTACGGACATCCTGGGAGGGATCGCCATTGGATGTATCGGCCTGCTCATCATCAACCGTCTCTTCGAAGGACGAATGCTGCCAGAGAACCCATGAAAGAACTGTCGATCGTCATTCCTGTTCTAAACGAAGCTGAGAACGTATCCGGGCTCACGGAGAAACTGCGATCGGCGCTTTCTCCCTTCGACTACGAGGTGATTTGGGTTGACGACGGCTCGACTGACCGGACCGCCGAAGAAGTTCGCACATGCAGCGATGGCCGTACCCGGCTGATTTCCTTAAGCCGGAACTTCGGTCAGACGGCCGCCCTGGCCGCCGGCATTGATGCGGCCGAAGGGAAGTACATTGTCACCCTGGATGGAGATCAACAAAACAACCCGGCGGATATTCCGGCCCTCCTTCAACAACTCAAGGAAGGAAACTGGGATATCGTGTCCGGATACCGAAAGGATCGCAAGGACGGATTTCTTCGCACATTCCCCAGCCGGCTGGCCAACGGACTAATCCGGAAAATCTCCGGTGTCACGGTGCGCGACTACGGCTGCTCGCTTAAAGTCTTTCGCAGCGAGTACGCCAAAGGATTGGAATTGCACGGTGAACTTCATCGCTTCATCCCCATTCTCGCCACCTTGCAAGGGGCACGCATCACCGACATCGAAGTCTCCCATGCGCCGAGGACGTTCGGCCGGTCAAAGTATGGATTGGGCCGGACCATGAAAGTGCTGAGCGATTTATTTCTGCTATTCTTTTTCCAGAAATACCTGCGTCGACCCATCCATTTCTTCGGGCCGCTGGGCATGCTGACGCTGGCGGCCGGCGTGATTATCAACATGTATCTCCTGGTCGTCAAGATTGCAGGCGAAGACATCTGGGGGCGGCCCCTCCTGATCCTCGGCGTGTCGCTGGTACTTGCCGGAATCCAGTTTCTGACCTTTGGCCTATTGGCCGAACTGATGATGCGGCTATACTATTCCTCGGGCCGCAAGACGTACACGATCAAAAACACGTTCGTTGGATCCGCGCGTTCGTAGGCTGGCGAAGTTCGCAGGACGGGTTGTTATCAGCGGCGCAGCGCTATTCCTGGTCTTCCGTAAAATCGAAGTTCAGGAGGTGCTCCGGGTCCTTGCGACAACGGATTTGCTTTGGCTGGCCGGCGCCGTCGTGGCTTATGTGGGATCGAAGGCCCTAAGCGCCATACGCCTCAACTACTACTTCCGGGAGAACCACATCATCCTTACCAGAATGGACAACCTGCGACTATATTTCATCGGCATGTTCTATAACCTCTTTCTTCCGGGTGGCATCGGCGGAGACGGTTACAAGATTTGGTGGCTGCACAAGGAAGAACGAGGGGGTGCGGCCAAAGCTTTCCAATCGGTATTGGGTGATCGCATCAGTGGAATGTTTTTGCTAGCCCTGCTCGCCTGCGCATTGGGTTGGGCGGCGTTCCCCAATCTACCCTGGCGTAACCTGATGCTTGCGACGGCGGTCCTCCTGCTGCCGGCCTTGTACATGCTCCAGCGTCTGTTCGCCCCACATTTCAATCTGTCCTTTCTGCCCGCGACCCTCCTCGCCGGCGCCACGCAACTGCTGCAGGTCGCCTGTGCGTGGACGCTTTTGAGGGGCCTGGGGGTTTCTGCACAACCTGAGGTCTATCTGACCATTTTCCTTGTGTCTTCCCTGGTATCCATCCTGCCGATTTCGATAGGAGGCGTTGGCATCCGTGAACTGGTATTCATCTGGGCTGCCGAACTTGCGCCCATTGACAAAGGAGTATCGGTCGCTTTTGCGCTGCTTTTCTTCCTGGTTTCCGCGGTCAGCTCATTGCCCGGCGCTGTGATTGCGCTACCCGACTCAACGAAGTCGGTCCATTAGCCGGGCTTTTGACGGGAGGTCAGCTTGCTGTACTGGTCCTCGTAATCTCTGCGAAGCGTACCCATCCACCGGTCCCACCATAAAAAATATAACCCATAATTGCCGGTGAAATATTGGTGATGTTGATTGTGGTTCACGGAGGTATTGATCCAGCGTCCCACGGTGCTGGTAGCAAAGTGCTTTGGATACAATTCGTAACCCAGGTGACCGTAAACATTATAGATCATCATGATAAGCAGAAACAACGCTATCGCCAGCGGATGGATCGGAAACAAGAAGGGGACAATGGCCAGTATTCCGAATTCCACCACCGCCTCCAGGGGATGAAACGCCATCGCTGCCCAGGGGCTGGGGTTCGTTGACAGGTGATGCACCTTATGAAACCAGGGGAAGAGGGACGGGTGATGCATCGCCCGGTGCGTCCAATAGAAATAGGCATCGTGAACGACCAGGGTCAGCACGACACTGAAAAAAAGGTAAGCCCAGCCAAATTGATGAACGTCGCGGTAAACAAGGGTATAACGCGACAGCGGCCCAAAGAAGAAGAGATAGCCAAGTGTGGCAAAAATGATGGTGGTGGAAACGGAATACAAAAACTCGCGGCGGTAATCACCGGGTGCAGGGAATTGCAACTGAATTTTTTTCCACGACCATCTGTCCCTGCCCAATTTATAAAAAGCCGTGAAGGCAATTGCGGCGAGGATAACGTAACGGAAGAAGATGATTATCAAAATCCCCAGCCAGGGTGGGCCGGGTATACCCAGGAACTCTCGCATCATGGGTTAAAGTTCAGTAAAAGAAACGACTATCGGTAAGGCCTGATTTAGTTGGCCTTCTTTACTGAACCCCCGCTGCTTGAGTGTGTGTTGGTGCGCATGGGATTTCCGCGATAGCGTACACTGCCGCCGCTGCTGGCTTTAGCTTCCAGCGAACTGGAAACCGAAAGCTTGATCGCGCCGGCACTGCTGGAAGAGGCTTCGGCGGTTTCCACCTGGAGTCCATACGCGTCGATTTCTCCGGAACTGCTTGCGTCGGCACTCACCGACTTGGCCGTGCCTTCAAGAATAATGTCGGCCGCACTCGATGCATGTACCGTAACGCTGTTCGCCTCCACCGACAACTCCATGTCGGCAGCGCTCGATGCCTGAATATCCAGCGATTCAGCGCGGATGACGCCGTCGGAAAAAACATTGGATGCGGAGCTTGCCGAAATACGATCCAGCGTCACGTAGGTGACATAAACCTTCACATCGGCATTGTTTCGAAAGAAACTGTTTTCCCTGAGGTGAATTTTCAGGTAAGATCCGGACACTTCGGTGATCACATTGCCGACATTGCCGTCCGAAACCTCCACCTTCGCCGATTCCTTATCGCCCTTCTTCAAATAGACGTCAATGGCTTCGCCAGACTTCACCCCTTTGAAAGAACTCAGGCTGCGTGTTTCACTGCTTTGGGCAAAACCCAGCAGGGGCAGAACAACCAGCAAGGCGGACCACACATTGCGCTTCATAAATTCGAACACTTTATACCAAAGACAGAGGTCGGATTCTTAGGTTGCATGGCATTAAAAATCCTTTAAAAGGCTTGTTTTCGCAAGAAAAATCCTAATTTAGGTACTTTCCAAGCGTTGACCGAAGTAAAGCCCATACTATGATCAAGGAAAAGTTGAACATCCTTATCAACCTTGCCGCCAGCGACAAGATGATAGACGACCGTGAGGCAAAGACGATTCACATGATCGGAAAGGCCGGCGGGCTCTCCAAGGAGGAGATCGATGAAATGATGAAGCGGCCCAAGACCATCGGCGATTTATCTACCCTGACCGAAGACCAGAAGTTTGAAAACTTGTACCAGTTGATTCAACTCATGAAGAGCGACGGCCAGGTTTTCAAGAGTGAAGTTCATTTTTGCGAATCTGTTGCCGAGAAGCTCGGGTACAAAAAAGAGGTGATCAGCGAACTGGCGGCCAAGGTATACAGCGACCCCTCGATTACCTCCGATCGCCGCTCACTCATGGCCCGCGCCCACAAATTCCTCAGATAGGATTGCTCCTACTTGATTTCTTCATAAACCACCTTGCCACCTAGGATGGTTTTGAGGACTCGTGTGTTTAGCAGTTGATCGTCCGGGACCGTCATGATGTCCTGGGAGAAAACGGTGAAGTCGGCCAGCTTGCCCGGTGCGATTGATCCCTTGACCTTTTCTTCAAAGGCGCCGTAGGCCGCATCAATCGTATACGATCGCAAAGCCTGCTCGCGCGTCATCTTCTCTTCCGGCTCAAATCCTCCGGCAGGTTCGCCCTTCAACGTCTGCCGTGTGACCGAAGCATAGAAGCTGGCCACAGGCGTCAGCGGCTCGACCGGAGCATCGGTGCCATTGATCACCTTGGCGCCGGACTTCAGCAAGGATTGCCACATATACGCACCTTCCTTAATGCGTTTCTCACCCAGCCGCTCGATCGCCCAGGGCCTGTCGGATGAAAGGTGGATGGCCTGCATGGCAGGAATAACACCGAGCTTCGCAAAGCGGGGAATGTCGCTGGGATGCAAATGTTGAGCGTGCTCGATCCGGAAGCGGTGGTCTTTGATGTCCGGATTCTCTTTGAAGGCGGTTTCATACCGGTCTAATACTTCACGGTTGGCGCGGTCGCCGATGGCATGAGAACAAACCTGGAAGCCATATTTCAACGCGTCACGGGAGGTGCTCAATACGCTGTCCATCGGAAACGTGGCCATGCCCGAGAAATCGGGGCGATCGGAATAGGGCTCGAGCAGCCAGGCGCCACGCGAACCCAGGGCCCCGTCGCAATTTAGTTTAATGGAACGCACCGTAACACCCCGAGGGTCAATCAACGCACCTCGTTTGTACCAGTCGCGGATCAGCTGCCGGTCAAACCCGGTGATCATCACATACAAGCGGCTCTTGAGTTTCCCGTTGGCCGCAAAGGATTGGAACAACTCAATGTTCTCCCGCGAAGCGCCTGCATCGTGAAACCCGGTGAGCCCATTCCGCGCACAAGCGTCCATGGCCAGCTCCAGGGCTTTGGTGTTCGACTCCAAGGTATTCTGTGGAATCACTTTCCGGATCAGCCCCTGCGCGCGTTCATTAAAGATTCCCGTCGGGTTGCCGTTTTTGTCGCGGATGATTTCACCGCCTTCATGAAGTTCAGCAGACAACTTCTCCACGGAAAGTTGATTGACGCCAGCCAGTTGCATGGCCTTTGCGTTGGCGAATCCGGCATGTCCGCTGGCGTGACTGAGGTATACGGGATTGTTGGGGCTTACCGCACTGAGCTTTTCATGCGTCTGAAATCCCTTGACCATGACCTCGGGTTTCTTGTCCCACTTGTCCTGGTGCCAACCCCTGCCGAGAATCCATTGCCCGGGTTCAGCCTTTGCCACCGCCTCTCTCACTTTCTCCACCAATTCATCATAACTCTTCACGCTCATCAGGTCCAGGTTCATTTCGTTATAACCGACGCCCATGATGTGACCGTGTGATTCGATAAAGCCGGGCGTCATCGTGGCTCCCCCAAGGTCAATCACCTGCGTTTGCTCTCCTTGATAGCGCTGCGCCTCCGCCCAGGTTCCTGCAAACTGAATGGTATCGCCCTTGATAGTCACTGCTTCGACCCGGGGACTGCCTGCTTCAGCGGTGTAGATGGGGCCACCGTGGATGATCAGATCGGCAGGCACTGGTTTGGACTGGCAACCCCAGATCAGGATGACGACGAAGAACATGAACTTTTTCATAGGCAATATTTCCGCGAGCCCCGAATGTACGATGAAAGGATTTACCCGGCCAAGTTGTTTCCAAATTCGGTCGGCGATCAGCAGACCACGGCAAGTTCAAGTATCTTCGTGCCAAACCAGTCCACCATGAAGCGAATCCTTCTCATCGTGTGCCT
>JAYRNL010000164.1:0-21082 GCA_041912235.1 Cyclobacteriaceae bacterium | reverse complement strand
TGTTGCAAAGGCCACATCCGCCGCCTTCAGCACCTGATGCTTCAGCGTCCACGAGGCCAGTAGTTGTTGAATGTGCGTACGCTGACGATTATTGACATCGACGGTGGCCAACGCGACAAAGTCGGAGCCTTTGGTGGCAACAATGCCGATCGGCCCCACGAGCACAACTGCGCCGAGGTCGGTAAGATTGAACTTCTGGCTTTTCTCGTATTTGGTCAGTGCGTCGTCGATATCGATGCCGACAAGGTCGAGCGAGTCGCTTCGGATTTCAATTCCGCCTTCCAGGTTGTGTTGGGCTTCTTCCCAGTTTTTTCCGAATGTGTTAAGATCAATCGCGTAGTCGATTGTTCCTTTGAGGAAGTCCTTCCTGGAGAATTTCTTCACCAGGGCATCGACCGGTCTCGCCTTGACGGCATAATTGAACTGAACCCGTCGTTCGGCCTGGGAGATGTCCAGCACAAGTTGACCCTCTTCCTTCTTCGCGCCTGGCGATGTACTGATAAACGTAAGCTTCAGTGTGTCTTGTGCTCCCTTGGCCGACACATCGACCTGGAGATCCCTGAGTCCCGGGATCTTCAATCCCTTGACTGAGGCGGTGCCCTTCACCGCTTGTAGCCCGGTTATAGACCCGGAGTGGAGGGGATGCCGGAAGTACAGGGGTTCGAGGGTGGCGCTGATGTTGCTGGAGGAAAAATCTTTTCCATTGGATGGATGGTACCGGATGTTACTGTTTCGGATTTCCAATCGTTCAAAATCAAAGGGATAGGTCCGAAGAATTCCTGTGGCGTCTATTACGCCGGTTATCTTATCCATACTGTTCTCAGCCATGTTCTTGCGGGAGGGTTCCTTACCCGACTTGATCTCATCTATAAGTTCGTTTACATAGTCCCACGGGAATTCCGTAAGCGTTACATGGGCGTGGGCATTCAATTGCCGCCTGGCGGGAATGAGCATGTCGCCTTGGATGGAGACCGTGCCAACCGGCAGCCTGAGGTTGAAAGTCTTAAGATCAAGGTCGATTCCTATTTCGCTTTTTCGGAAGTCGCCCTGGGAATCAAGCATGCGCACGTCAGGCAGTTTGTCGAACCGGGCGGTAAGGCTTTGGATGTTGAAATGAAATCCCAGCTCGTCGCTTGACGCTTCTTCGCGGGGAAGAATATTGGCCAAACGGAATTTCATCGAAAGGCCGCTGATTCGATCTTCAACCAGGGGACTCCTGAGGGAATCAAAGATAAGGTCACGAGTAAAAAGTTGGTTGGATTGAAGGCTCCCGGAGGCTTGCACGATGCGCTCACCACTGAAAATCCGGTACATCAGGTTTTCCAGCGTTGCCTGGAGATGCAAGTCGCTCTCTCCATACCGGAAGGCAAGGTCAACGACAGCCTGGTTGTTTTGGTTAACGATACTTGCCTGGAGGTTGGAGATTCGCCGATTATTGGCGAGTCGAAAGGAAAGGCTGTCGAGGCGCAGCCGGCTTGAACGACTGCTGTCCATGGCATGAGTCCCAATCAGGTTTAGGGGACCGTTGAATCGCAGGTCGGCGGTAGCCTTGCCTTCCAGTTCACGAATTCCATTGAGGTTGAACAACTGATCGAAACCTTTGAGATCGAGATGGGCGGACAGGTCGTAAGAGAGTACCGGCTCAACCAGGTTGCTCATGCGAAAGATTCCTTTGATCCCTCCGCCGGGAACTTCTCCCCGGAATTCAGAAACATCCAACAGGGCTTGGGATTGGTCCGGATTTGGCCCTGAAGTAAACCGGCCCTTCAGGGAAATATTCCTGAACGAATCCAGTATTCCGGGCAGACGAAAGGCGAGACGATCAATGGAAAAGGAGCCGTCGAATATGGCCTTGGGGGGAGTCAGTTCCGATTTCATCCCGGGAACCCTTCCGTCGTAGTGGATAACTGCCTTTACAGTTCCTTCCAGATCCTTGACCCGATCGATCCGAAACACTCTGTCATAACCATCTAAATCGAACGTGGTATTCAATGAGCACTTCAGCCAGGGATGGACCAAGTTGGTCAAGCCGATAGTGCCTTCAATGGAACCACCCGGCACCTGGCCTTTCAGGCTCTTCAATTGAAAAGACGCCTCTGAGTAATTGGTTGCATGCCCGGAAGTAGCGGAGCCTTCGAATCCCAGGTCTTTGAAGTTTCCATGTTTACCGGGCAGTCGGAAAGAAATGTTTTTGGCTCCAAACCTGAAGTCAAAACGGGGAGCGTTCTCCGCCAACGAGCCATAAAGCCTTCCTCGAATATAGAAATCGCCGCCCCGCAACAGATCCTGATTGTTCGATAGGATTTCAGGCCTGAGGATCTTCTCCAATAAGGGCAGATCATTGGAGGAGGCATCTACTTGTAAATCGAGCGTACGATGGTTTCGATGATCGTAGCTGCCATGTGCGGTCGCCGTGAACACATCGAGTCCAACGGTCGAGTTCTTGATCGTGAGTTTGTCCATGGCCTTCTCCCAGGCTCCGTCGATTGCCAGCGAAAGCTTCGTGTCAGGCAACCTGGTATTCTTGACATAGATCGTGTCCAACAAGAAATGAGCCCGGAGGTCCACGTTGACAGCTGCCTCCGATTGATTCAAGTTGGCAACCAGATTGTCAACGAGCAGCGAACTGCTGTTTGTTATTCCATAGGGTTGCCAGGTCAGGCGAATATGTTCAAGTACTAAAGTTTCCAGGTCAATCTTCATCGCCTGGGCGGGCGGAGGAATTGACCGTTCCGGATTCGTTTTTGATGGTTTGGTGGCCGCAGGCTTTTTGGGCTGTGTGCCTGTCTTAGCAGTTTGCTTGGGTTTCGGTCCGGGTCGACGAGGTTTGGCGAGGGCCTGCTGGATGTTCAGCATGCCCCGGGCATATTCAACCAGGTTTACCGTTCCATTGGAAATGCTGATCTCCGATATTTCCACGCGGCCATTCACCAACGCCCACCAGGACAAAGAAACATAGATTCGGTGTGCGCTGATCACGGGGACCTCACCGGGTTTTCGCAAGGTATCCCGATGTTGGAAGTAAAGGACGCTGTCGAATTCGATGCTGACATCCGGGAAGTGCCGGAATAACCGCAGATCCATCTTTGAGATCATGAGTTGTCCGGACTGTGCCTGGTCAAGATAAGTTTGTATTTGTTCCATCACCAGGTCGTTGCGTTGACGGAACAGAATCCAGGTAGTCGCACCAAAAAGCACAAGGAGGGTAAACGCTGAAATCGCCGCAATTTTCAGCACACGGCGCCAGGGAAATCCGGTTCGCTTGGACATGTCACAAATATCGGGGCGGAGATTTCAACTTTGGTGATTCTGTTTCAAATTTCGGCCAGAATAAACTGCCTATGAAGACTATACTCATTACCGGCGCCAACAAAGGCATTGGGTTCGAGACGGCGCGACAACTTCTGCGGAAAGGCCAACGGGTCATTATCTCCGGCCGCGACGAGATTCGCCTACAAAAGGCAGCCGATTCGTTGAAGCACGAAGGTGGCGAAGTGAGGACGTTGCTTATGGACGTAAGTGCGGAGGGAAGCATTAATCAGGCGGCGTCCGTATTGCTCAGGGAGCGCGTGAAACTGGATGTCCTGATCAACAATGCAGCGAGCCTTAACAAGACGGATCAATCCTTGTTGAACGATGATGAGCTTGTGTTTACCCAAACGCTTACGGCAAATGGGATGGGCCCACTTCGCGTGACCAAGGCGTTCTTGCCTTTGCTTGGTTCCCCTGGACGTATTATCAATATTTCGAGCGGCGGTGGCAGCATGACCGACCCGGTGGGTGGCTGGTCTCCCGCGTACTGCGTCTCCAAGTCGCTGCTCAATGCAATTACGCGGCATCTCGCTTACGAACTGGAGAAGAAGAAGATTGACGTGAACGCGGTTTGTCCCGGATGGGTAAAGACCGATATGGGAGGAGAGTCAGCACCACGTGGCGTGGAACGGGGAGCCGAGACAATCGTGTGGATGGCATTGGCTGATCGCGTGCCGACCGGGATGTTCTTCCGGGATAAGAAGGTTATCCCCTGGTGAGTGTTGAGGCTCAGGATTTCCGCCTGCCCATATGCAACAAGACCCCCGAAGGCCGAAGGGTGACAAGCGCCCGCGTCTTCGGAACAAAGGAAGTGGGCAAGAGTTCAACCTGCTGAACAAAGGACTTGAGAAAGAGTGCCATCTCCGCCATGGCGAAGTTGTTCCCGATGCACAACCGTGGGCCGCTGCCAAAAGGAAAGAAAATCTTCGTCTTCTCTTTTTCTCCAGTCAGAAAACGTTCCGGTTTGAACGCCAGCGGATCCTCCCAGTACATTGGGCTCCGGTGCAAGCCAAAGTAGAATAGCGCAAGAATGGTTCCTTTCGGGAATGTGTACTCGTCAAAGGCATCGTCTTCAAGAGAGACCCGGTCGCTGACCCAGGCCGGCGGATAAAGACGCATGGACTCATTGATCACGGAGGTCAACCGTGCGTTGGTAACCGTTTCGGAAAGCGACAGGCCCGCCGTTTCTTCGCGCAGGAGGTTCAGTTCGTCCGGGTGCGTGGCCAACAGGTAGAGCGTCCAGCTCAGCGCATTGCCCGTGGTTTCATGACCGGCAATGAACAGAATGACAATCTCATCGAGGAGCTGCGCTTCGGTCATGCCTTCCCCGGTATCCTCGTACCTGGCGTCAAGCAGCATGTCGAGTAAATCATTGTAGCGTTTACCGCTGGCTTTGCGTTCGCGGACGACGCCTCGCAGAATTTCCCGGACCCGTTCAGCCTTTTTCAGATTTTCACCCACGCGACCTGACCGCTCAAACCACCAGCTTTTGTACGGCTGCCGGATATCCGTGATCACAAATTCCTGTATGTCGCTGATATGGCGGCTGAGTTCGGCGATGGTCTCCGTGGGAAGGTCTACATCGAACAAGGTGTTGATCACCACTTCAAAAGCCAGCCGGTTCATAAGGGGGTAAACGTCAATCGCCGGTCCGGTGGGCATGCGTTCCAGGAAACGGTCGATCGTGGTCTGCATGATCGAATAGAGTTCCCTGATTTTCTGGGGATGAAACCCGGGTTGAATAAGCCGGCGTTGCCGCAGCCAATAGGCCCCATTGGAGGTGAGCAGGCCGTTGCCGATAAATCGGCCCAGCTTTTCGGTCACCATCCTCGACTTGTTGTAGTTCTTTTGGTTGCGACGCAATACGTAGTCGATAAATTCCGGGTTCTGGGTAAGAATCATACGCCCCGACAAGCCATCGGCCACCGAGTAGGTCTCGCCAAACCGATTGACGCTGTCCATCATCGTTTCCAGCGGACTTTTCACCACCTGCAGAGCGCGCCGGTAGGTGCCAAGAAAAGAATAGCCAGGGGGATATCGATAGCTCATAACATCAACAAGGCATGTGAATAACAGCGGCCAGGCATAAATGTTAAAAGTACTGGTTTTGGTGGTGACGGATGCCGTGAAATTTATCATGGTGTTTAGGAACCCAACGCGTAACATTGAGTTTTGAGCCCTAACTTTCTCGGATGGCGGATCATTTGGATTACATCGTGGTGGGTTCCGGTTTTGGCGGATCCGTGTCGGCTATGCGATTGGCGGAGAAAGGATATTCTGTCCTGGTTATCGAAAAGGGAAAGCGCTGGAGGGCTGGCGATTTCCCCAAGAGCAACTGGAATGTTCGCAAGTACCTCTGGCTTCCGTTGCTCCGCTGCTTTGGGTTTCAAAAATTGACCTTCTTCCGCGAGGTCTTTGTGATCTCGGGAGTGGGTGTGGGCGGCGGTTCTTTGGTTTACGCCAACACGCACATGATGCCGCGCGAAACCTTCTATACCAACCCGATTTGGTCGCATTTCAAGGACTGGAAATCCATGCTTGCTCCTTACTTCGAAAAAGCCAGGTTCATGCTCGGAAGCGAGAAGTTCACGAAAGAGTATGAAGAAGATCGTGTGTTGAAGGAAGTCGCCAACGATATGGGTCGTGGAGAGTCTTATGGTCGCGTTGATTACGTTGGCGTTTATCTGGGCGACACAAATCAGGCCGTGGATCCTTACTTCAATGGCTTGGGGCCCAAACGGCGAGGCTGTACGGAATGCGCAGGATGCATGGTAGGCTGCCGGCACGACGCGAAGAATACCCTGGATAAGAACTACCTGTGGTTTGCCGAAAACATGTTTGGAGCACGGGTGATGGCGGAGACTCGCGTAACGAAAATCGAGTCAGTTCCCGAGGGGTACCGCATTCATGTTGAGTCCAGCACGTCGTGGTGGAGAAAAAGACGCAGGGTTTACACATCCTCCGGACTTGTCATGAGCGGAGGCGTGCTTGGAACGCTGGATCTGCTTTTGCGGCAAAAATATGTTGATAAAACCCTCCCTAATCTATCCGATAAGCTGGGTGAAAATCTGCTGACCAATTCAGAGATGCTTTCCGGTGTTGTGGCGGCCGACCGCAAACTCAACCATGGCATCGCAATCAGTTCGGTTTTTAATCCGGATGACGACACACACATCGAATTGTGCAAATTTCCGGATGGATCCGGCGCCATGACCCGCCTTGCTGTAATGGCAGCCGGAAACGGACCGCCACCTGTCCGCACCCTGAAGATGTTGGGGAACATGATCACGCAGCCCTGGAATTTTCTTCGTTCGGTTTTCAACATCCAGGTGGCGCAGCGCAGCATCATCTTTTTGATCATGCAATCCCTCCCCAACGCCATGCGGATGAAGCTGAAACGCGGAATTTTTGGCGCCGGACTAACCATGAGCAATGATCTGCGTCAAAAAGTGCCAAGTTTCATTCCTATCGGGCAGGAGGCGCTGTATCGGTACGCCAAAAAGGTGAACGGCGTACCACACAACGCCTTCAGCGAGGTGGTCTTCGGTCTCTCCTCAACTGCGCACATCCTGGGAGGCTGCCCCATGGGGCGAAATTCAGGAGAAGGCGTTGTAGACGACCGGTTCAGGGTTCATAACTACGACAATTTTTACATCCTCGACGGCAGCGTCATGCCGTGCAACCTGGGCGTCAATCCTTCCCTCACGATTACAGCGCTCAGCGAGTATGCCATGGATCAGGTGCCAACTAAACCCGGTGCGACGATAAAAACACTGTCGCAGCGGATGAAAGAGCGCTGATTTCGATGACGACGATCAAATGGAAGCAGGATAGTCATCATTGGCAAGCGCACGGAATAAGCTGATTTTCGCTTACGAAATCTCCGTAATCGGAATGCTGAATTATGAGAAAATGGATGACCCTGCTGCTGGTTATTGCGGGCCTTTCATCGTGCAGCAAGAAAGACGAACCTGCCCCGACAACCTTTCAACTGATTTCTCAACATACCTGGATTTTAAATACGTTGAGCTCCACCGATGCTAACTTTCAATCATCCGGTCAGCTTCTTATTGGGTCTGACTGGCAATTCAGGTCCGACCACGTGTTTTCTCTTCATGTAGCGGTAAGCGGCGTTCAGATGACATTTACGGGCACCTGGGGCCTTTCTGATGACGAAAAGATCATATCCTTGTCGAGCAACATGGCGGGGACTTTCCAGACAAGTCAGATGGAAATACAAAGTGTCACTACGTCTTCTCTGAAGTTGAAGGAGGTGGCTTCCGGCATGACCAATACCTACACATTCTCAAAGCAGTAGGCTGATTGCATTGTTTGGTTTGTGTTTTGCGACCGGAATTATCACCTTCGGCCACCTAATCCTTATATCCTCCATATGAAACAATGCGCACTCGTGCTCCTCGTCCTGACCGGTAGTCTGGCGCAGGCTCAAAATGACAAGCAACGGCAAGCAGTCAAGACCAAGGCTGACGCGCTGGAATCAAAAGTGCTTTCCTGGCGACGCGACTTTCACGAACATCCCGAGTTGGGGAACCGTGAAACCCGCACGGCACAAATGATCGCGAAGCATTTGCAGTCCCTGGGCATCGAAGTAAAAACAGGCGTGGCAAAAACCGGCGTGGTGGGCATTCTCAAGGGCGGTCAACCCGGTCCGGTAGTTGCTTTGCGCGCCGACATGGACGGGCTCCCTGTCCTGGAAAAGAACGACCTTCCTTTTGCCTCGAAAGCAACGATGGAATATAACGGTGTGGTGACACCGGTGATGCATGCGTGCGGACACGATACACACGTCGCGATTCAGATGGGCGTCGCCGAGATACTGGCCTCCATGAAGAATGAGTTGAGAGGAACCGTGAAGTTTATTTTCCAACCGGCAGAAGAAGGTCCTCCTGTCGGCGAGGAGGGTGGCGCAGCGATGATGGTCAAGGAAGGCGCGCTCCAAAATCCGAAGGTGGATGTCATTTTTGGGTTGCACATCTCATCGGCTACGGAGGTCGGCAAGATCGAGTACCGGCCGGAAGGAGCTATGGCCGGCGCCATGGACCTGAAGATAACGGTGAAAGGGAAGCCTTCACACGGAGCCTATCCCTGGTTGTCGGTAGATCCCATCGTTACCGCTTCACAAATTGTCACAAGCCTTCAGACCCTGGTGAGTCGCAATCTTAATATCGTTGAGAATGGCGCCGTGGTTACCATTGGATCCTTCCATGGAGGCAACCGCTCCAATATTATTTCCGAGCAGGTCGAGATGATGGGCACGGTGAGGACGCTCAGCAAACAGGACGAAGCGTATTTCACCAAACGCATCAATGAAATTGCCACGCATACGGCAGAAGCAGCAGGAGCGACCGCCGTGGTAGAGTTGCCCTACACGATTCGTTATCCGGTCACGTATAATGATCCCAAACTCACTGCCCAGATGCTTCCCTCTTTGAAGAAATCGGCAGGTGAAGAAAATGTAATCCTCTCCAAGGCAAAAACAGGCTCTGAGGACTTCTCGTTCTTCGCCAACGAGGTTCCCGGGCTCTTCATCTTTCTGGGTGGTATGCCCAAGGGACAAGATCCTGCCAAAGCCGGCCCCCATCATACGCCCGCATTTTATGTGGATGACAGCGGGTTGAAGCTGGGTGTTATTACGATGACTAACCTTGTATTGGACTACTCGAAGCCCGCGAAGTAGTAACTCCAGAACACAAGCTCAATGAAAAGGCCCTTCTGTTAGGATGGGCCTTTTTGCTTGCAACCAGTCGGGGATTAGAAAGTATAGGCCTCTTTTTCGGCTTGTGGCGTCGTATCCAATTGAAGTATGTCGGCGGAATCTTCGCAGAGCACGGCGTGATTCTCCAGGACGCCAATGGGTCCTTTCACCAACTGCGGATTCTGATAGAGGATCTCCAGCAGGTCGCGTTCTGAAAAGTCCTTGCCGGCAAGAATTTTCTCGTAGTCCGGATGACTGATGTTGATGATGTCCTTGGCGCTGGCCAGGTTCAGCAGATTGATGATCTCCTTCCAGCGGAAAGGAGTCACCCACTTGCTCTTGATGTCGATTTCATGCACAACCCCGCTGACGGAAGGAGCGAGTGCCCGGGTCTTGCGGCCCAACTCCGTATCGGGATTGTAAATCAGGTACAGTTCGTGGTTCAGAAACAGCGGTGTCATACGGTGGGTCTATTTATCTCAAGACTAAGCTAGCGGGTCTCAAAACCTCATTTCCATGATCTAATATCCCTTTTTGACTGACTCATATCATGTTTTGACCCTGGAGCCCGGTATACCTTCATCACTCCAAACCAAAGAACATATGAGCACCACAATGACCGCACCATCACCCAAAACGGATAAAATCAAGTCCTCCCGCTATGTCTACGCCTTCCGTGAAGGCGACGGAAAGAACAAGCAACTCCTGGGGGGCAAAGGAGCTAATCTCTGTGAGATGACCCAGATCGGGCTCAATGTCCCGCCAGGCTTTGTCATCACTACCGAAGCCTGTCTCAAGTACCTGGATACGCCAGACAAGAAATTGCCTGATGGATTAATGGATGAAGTTCGTCAGCAAATCAAGGAAATTGAAAAGGCCACCGGCAAACGCTTTGGTGACCCGGAGAAACCACTGCTTGTATCGGTTCGCTCCGGTTCTGCCATGTCCATGCCGGGCATGATGGACACGATCCTCAACCTTGGACTCAACCGGCAAACCCTCGTCGGACTCATCAACCAGACCAACAACGAGCGCTTTGGTTATGATGCCTACCGCCGCTTCATTCAGCTCTTCGGAAAAGTGGCCCTTGGCGTGCCAGACGAAAAATTTGACAAGCATTTTGAAGAAGTGAAAAAGAAGGCCGGAGTCAAGGTGGATATCGGCCTCAGCGCATCGGATCTGAAAAACATTAGCGAACGTTTCCTTGGCGTGGTCAGCGAAACGCTTGGCAAGCCCTTCCCTGAGGACGTGTACGACCAGCTGGAAATAGCAGTCCGTGCCGTGTTCAACTCGTGGATGGGTAAACGGGCGGTTGACTACAGGAGAGAATTCAAAATCACACCGCAGATGGCCAACGGAACGGCCGTGAACGTGGTCACGATGGTATTTGGTAACATGGGTAATGACTGTGCAACCGGCGTGGGCTTTACCCGCGACCCCGGCACCGGCGAAAATGTGATGTTTGGTGAATACCTCACCAATGCGCAGGGCGAAGATGTGGTGGCAGGGATCCGCACCCCGAAACCCGTCAGTGAGCTGGCCCACGAAATGCCGTCATTGTACAAACAGCTCGAAGACCTTCGCAGCAAACTCGAGAACCACTACAAGGAGGTACAAGATTTCGAATACACCATCGAGAAGGGCGTACTCTATTGCCTGCAAACCCGCAATGGCAAGATGAATACCACCGCCATGGTGCGTACTTCAGTGGAAATGGTGAAGGAAGGACTCATCAACAGGGATCAGGCCCTCCTCCGGATCAAGCCCGATATGCTGGAGCAGTTGCTCCACCCCCGGTTGGATTCCCTCCATAAGGCAACTCCATTGGCACAAGGACTTCCGGCATCACCCGGAGCCGCTTCCGGACACGTCGTGTTTGATGCCGACCGGGCGGAGCTCTTGGGAAAACAGGGAGAAAAAGTGATTCTTGTCCGTGAAGAAACAAAACCGGAGGACATCCATGGATTCTTCGCCTCCCAGGGCGTATTAACCAGCCGAGGGGGTAAGACGTCACACGCAGCCGTAGTGGCACGTGGGATGGGTAAACCCTGCGTTGCCGGCGCGGAAGGTATTCATGTCGACACCAAACTTCGCCAGGCGGTGATCGGCGAGAAAGTACTCCATGAAGGAGATTATATCACTATCGATGGCGGTACAGGGTTCGTTTACCAGGGTATAATCCCAACCGTTGAGCCAACCTTTTCCGATGAACTCAAGGCATTACTGACATGGGCAGACGAAGCTGCTTCGCTGAAAGTATTTGCCAACGCGGATACACCTTCTGCAGCGAAGAAAGCCCTGCAGTTTGGCGCCATGGGCATTGGACTTTGTCGCACAGAACGGATGTTCAACGACGTAGACCGGCTGCCCGTTGTCGTTGAAATGATTCTTGCCGACACCAAAGAACTCCGCGAAGGTGCCCTCAACCGCCTGAAAGAAATGCAACGCCAGGACTTCAAGGAGATCCTGCAGGCGATGGCCCCGCGACCGGTGACAATTCGGCTGCTGGATCCGCCCATTCACGAGTTCCTCCCGACGGAGGATGTGCTGCGCGATGAATTGGAGCACCTCAACCATCTTAAGACGACGGTGGATGGCGTCAACAACCTCTTTGGAAGCCTGCGCCTGCTCAATGCAGACGTCAACCTGGTGAAGAAGTCCGCTCCTCCCTTTGGCCTCGAAGGCGAGGAGTTGGTATCACAAGCCATCCAGAAAAAGGGTCAGATGCTGAAGAAAGTTCGTGAGTTACATGAAGTGAATCCCATGCTGGGCCACCGTGGTGTGCGGCTTGGCCTCACTTTCCCTGAAATCTACACCATGCAGATCAGGGCCATCCTGGAGGCCGCTGCCGATTGTCAGAAGGTTAAGATCAACGTGCACCCGGAGATCATGATCCCGCAAGTGTGCACGGCCGAAGAAATCCGCCAGGTGAAAGTGACCGTGGAAGAAATAAGGGCGGAGGTGGAAAAAACCAATAATGTCACGATCAACCTGAAGTACGGCACGATGATCGAAGTCGTCCGGGCTTGCCTCCAGGCCGAAGAACTGGCCGATGTGGCTGAATTCTTCTCCTTCGGCACCAACGACCTGACTCAGGCTACGTTCTCCTTCTCCCGTGAAGACGCCGAGAACAAGTTTCTTCCATTCTACATCTCGAAGGGCATCCTCAAGGACAATCCTTTCGAAGTGCTCGATCGCAAGGCCATGGGTAAGCTCATGAAGATGGCCGTCGATGACGGACGCAAGAAACGCGCCGATCTGAAAGTGGGAATCTGCGGCGAACACGGTGGTCATCCTGAGTCGATCATGTTCTGTCACTACCTCGGTTTGAACTATGTGTCTTGTTCCGGCCCCCGTGTTCCGGTAGCACGGTTGGCGGCAGCTCACGCCAAATTGATGGAAGCCAAATACACGGTTTAGTCTGTCCCACTGACTTTTTCCGTGGGCCCGGGGGCTTGGTTTGGTCCTCCGGGCTTTTCTTTTTCGTGAATCCTTGGGCAGGGTGCTTCTATCAAAATTTGCCTACTTTCACTAACGGATCCCACGAAACCCTAACCCTATGACAGCCGCTGCCCGCTCCGTCTACTATTTTGGATTCTACCTGTTGGCCACCGGTATAGCCCTTACCGTTTTCCCCAACGTTTTGCTCTCCATCGTCGGCGTACCGGCAACCACCGAAGTATGGATCCACTTGCTGGGTGTCGTGGTGTTCGCCATCGGACTGTATTATGTGTTCATGGCGCCTACGAACCACAAACTATTTTTCATCCTGTCCGTCTACGCCCGGATCTCCGTGTTCCTTTGGTTCGTGATTTTTATCGTCATCGGCCTGGCGCCCATTGAACTTTTGCCGTTCGGAATCATCGATCTGCTGGGCGCAGGATGGACGTACATGGCGCTCCGAAAAGAGAACTAGTCGTTCTTGAACCTGTTCTCCATCAGCTTTTCTTTGAACGAGGTACCGAATGTGTATCCAAACGTGAACAGGAGCGCGCGGGTATCCTGCTTGGAGGTTCGCGTAAAGTAGAAATTGCTGTCCGACGTGATCGACCCGGTTCGCTGCGTGTTGAACAAGTCCGTGATGACCATGCCCACGCGGCCACGGCCTTTCATGATTTTGTGGATGTATCCGATGTCGATAAAATACACCGCCTTGGTTGTGCCCTGGGGAACGGCCGTTGGCGCCGTGTAATTGGCGGTGATCTGCAGCCGGCCGTTCTTGCCGAGGGTAAAGTTATTGACCCATTTGGCATACCAGCTAAACAGGCTCTTGTTCACATCCGTACCCTCGCCGGTGTCTTCAATGTTCGTCTGAAATGCCGAGAGGCTGATATTGAAATTGTAGGCGCCCGTGGCCTGGTAAGAGCCAATGGCTTCCGCACCGTAGGTTGTAGCCGTACCAAAATTTTCGGGCCGCGTGAGGGCAACTCCATTCGAATCCAGGGTTGTATAAGGAAGAATGGCGTTGCTGCGAAGGCGATAGAATCCCACCCAGGAAATCGATCCTTTGGCGATATTCTGTGTGTAACCCAATTCCCAGGAATGGATCAGTTCCGGCTTCAGGTGTGGATTTCCCGAATGCTGGTTGAGTGAATCCGTGATGTCAACGAAGGGATTCAGTTGACCAAGCCCCGGACGCTGGATTCGCCGGCTGTAACTGGCGCGGAGATAGTCCTGGTTGTTGAAATAAAAGGCGATGCTCCCGGAAGGGAAGAGGTTGAAGTAGCGGTTGGTAATGTCCGTCGACAAATCAACGGTCGTCCCTGTATTCCACACTTGCTCCGCGCGCATACCCACATTGTATTTTATCCGGGGCTCGTCGCGATCGCCGACCCACCCGGTAAACTGGCCATAGAGGGCGTGAATCTGCTCATTGAATGTGTAAACGTTGGTGTTGGCGGGGTCTGCCTCATAGCTGCCGTTGATCAGCGTGGCCCGCTCATAATCGGAGTTCAGGTATCGGGCGATCCCCTTATATCCGGCTTCCATCAGTCCGTGATCAGTCAGCGGTTGTGCGAAATCCAGGGAGGCATTCAGTAGGTTGGTCCGTTCGTAGACGTGGGTTCGTTGAACCGACGAGGTATCCACGGGTTCTCCGTTTTGCGTTAGGGTTGCCGTGGTAATGTCCGTATCTTCAATGTTCTTGCTGTAGGCATCACTAACGGTCACCGTCAGCAATTTGTCCGGATGATCATAACGACGAGTGTACTTCAGCGCTCCTTCAAACGTGTTGGTTCGGCGGATTTCATTGGAGTGTCGCTGGTTGCTGCCGGTGAAGACCCGCTGTTCCGTTTCATACGTATTTTTCAACGTTTCATGATTGTCCTCTCCAGGAAATGCCCAGAGAAGTTCGAAGTTAAATGCGCTCTTCTTGTTCGGGGTAAAATCTACCGTTGCTTTGGCGTTTTGGTAGAAAACGAGTCGCTCGTCATGTCGTCGCTGGGTGAGGTAGTACGTGTCGGGCACGTAATAGTTGATACGGTCGCCGTTTACCCCGCGTGTACGCGTGGTGTACCAGTTGTCATACGCGCCGCCAAAATTCCATTTGCCGCTTTGATGGTTGATCAAGCCGGAGAGATTCAGGCGGTAATGATCCCCTTTACCGGCGCCGACAGCCGCCGCCCCATTGGTTCCGGCAGCGTCGCTCTTTTTTAGGATAATATTGATGACGCCGCCTTCTGAGTCGGCGTCGTATTTGGCGGAAGGATTGTTGATGATTTCGATCCGGTCGATGCTGCTCGCGGGAATCCGGTCAAGTTGGGCGGCACGGTCGATGCCGGCGATGCCGGAGACGCGGCCGTTGATGAGGGTCAGGGGCGTTCTGCCGCGCAAGGTTACCTCGCCGTCAGCGCTGACGAGCACACCGGGCATATTCTTCAACAAGTCGGCCGCTGTGCCACCTATTTGTGTGAGGTTGCTGGTGGCATTGACCACAAACCCCTGTTCGGTCTTTTGAATCAATTCTTTGGTGGCTGTCACTTGAACCGCGTCGAGAAGATGTGCGTCAACCACCAGGGGAATGTCGTTTAACACGGCGACGGGGGTATCAGCGCCCAACGTAACCGGTATTCTGGAGTTAAGGTAGCCCAGCAATTTCACATGGAGCAGGTACTCGCCAAAGGATACGTGTTCAAAGACAAAAGCTCCTGTAGAGTCGGTAACGGCGCCGGTTACAATTTTGGTTGAATCACCTCCGGGCGTCAGATAAACCGTGGCAAACTCCAGCCGCTTTCCCTGGTCGCTAACACTCCCCCGGACGGTGCCCTGTCCTTGAGCGAACGGTGATGCGAGGGCTATAAGCAGCGTGATCCAACCGATGATTCGCATGAATAGGATTAATGAAGCGCGATATTAATGGTTTTGGGAACATCCCAACTGCCAATTTTTAGTGGATGGCTATTAGAAAACAATAAACCCTGCCTGAGGGGCAGGGTTTATTGTTTGGCTTCTTAAAGTATTATGCCTTGGCCAGTTCGGCGTTGATGTGAAGCTTAACTTCTTCACTTACCACTATTCCACCAGCTTCGGTCAGGGCGTTCCAGTTCAGGCCGAAGTCTTTACGGTTGATTTTGCCGTTGATTTCAAATCCGGCCTTGGTGTTGCCCCAGGGGTCGACCATGATGCCGCCGTACTCTACGCTCAGCGTTACGGGCTTCGTGGTGCCGCGGATGGTCAGATCGCCGGCCAATTCATACTGGTTGCCGCTGATCTTCTTCAACTGTCCTGCGAAGTCAAGGGTCGGATATTCGGCAACCGCGAAGAAGTCGGGGGACTTCAGGTGTGCGTCGCGGTCAGCCTGGTTGGTATCGATGCTGTTAACGTCAAGGCTGAAGTTCACTTCGGCGCCATCGAATTCACTTCCTTCTGCTTCCACGCTGCCGCTGAACTTCTTGAAGAATCCAGTCACCGTGGAAATGACCAGGTGCTTCACTTTAAACTGTACCTCCGTATGGGTGGTGTCAATACTCCATTTGGTCAGGGTTTCTGTTGCTGTTTTCATAGTCTTTTGTGGATAGGTTTTTCTTTCCGTTTTGTTGATACAAAGCTACCACCACCGGCAGGGGGTGTGCCTTGAACCAGGTTAAGAAGGGAAGCGGAGTGACTTGAACTAGATTAAGTTCGTCATTTGCCCGCCCGTTTCCGGCGAATCTTGCTGAGGAACTCCGGGGTCATGCCGAGGAAGGAAGCCACGTACTTGAGGGGAACGTACTGTTCGAGTTGGGGGTACTTTGCCTGGAAATAGTCGTACCGTTCTTCGGCCGTAAAGGAGTAAGCCTGGATGATGCGACGCTGGTGGGTGATGAGCGAATTCTGGAAGGTGATGCGGAAATAGCGCTCAAAGACCGGGTAGCGGCGCAAAAGTTCTTCCATGCGGATGCCCGGCAAAAGATAAATGGTGCTCTGGGTGAGGGCGCGTGTTGCGTAGATCGACGGTTCCTCGGATATCAGGCTGGCCAGGTCGCCGGTCCACCACCCGGTGGTTGCAAACTGGACGACGTTTTCTTCGCCGCGCTTATTGGTATAGTACGTCATCAGGCAACCTGTGTTTACATGGATCATACCTTTCGCCACATTTCCTGAGTGCTGGACAATTTCGCCTGGCTTGTAGGCGGCGGGGATCAGGAGGGCCATGAAAAAATCTTCTTCCTCCGGGCGGAGGTCTACGTGACGACGAATGGTGGAGAGAATAACTTTGCTGTCCATGGGCCTGCAATATACGGTAACGTCATGGTTACGCGTCCTGACACTTGGGTATACACAAAATGCGGATTCATCGTCAATTGGGTCTCGTTTGACTTCCCTGAATGGAACAGATCACCTGATGATTTCGTAACATTGAATTAGTACCCTTACGCCATGCGATACCTTTTTGTCCTTGTGGCCCTTCTCCCCACAGTCCTTTCCTGCAAGGACGCCAACACTCCTGCACCGGAATCTCAGGTCAAAGTAACCTTCGGCGAAAAAATCAACCTCACACAGCTCGAAGGTTATGCGAACCAGGCAAAACCAGCCTACATCACGCAGGATAACACCAACATGAACCCCATCACGGATGCAGGCGCGACCCTGGGTCGTGTTTTGTTTTACGATGTTAAGCTTTCGGTGGATGACAACATTTCCTGTGCGCATTGCCACAAGCAGGAGTTTGCCTTCAGTGATACGGCCATCGCGAGCAGCGGCGTGAACGGGTTCACCAACCGTCACAGCATGCGGCTCGTCAATAGCCGCTTTGCCACCGAGCAGCGATTCTTTTGGGATGAGCGTGCCATCAATCTTGAAGTGCAGACGCTCAACCCCATCCAGGATCACAAGGAGATGGGATTCAGCGGAGCCAATGGGGATCCTTCCCTGGATGACCTGGTCACCAAGCTGCAGGCAATAGGCTACTACCAGGAATTGTTCACTTTCGTCTATGGCGATTCGAAGGTGAACCCCGAGCGAATCCAGAAAGCCCTCGCGCAGTTTGTGCGCAGCATCCAATCCTTTGACAGCAAATACGACGTGGGCCGGGCCATGGTCCCCAACAACCAGGCGCCCTTCCCCAACTTCACGCCGCTGGAAAATCAGGGAAAGCAATTGTTTATGGCCCCGCCTGTATTTGATCCCAACGGGGTGCGCACGGGTGGAGGTGTCGGGTGCCAGGGTTGTCATCGCTCCCCGGAATTTGACATCGACCCCAATTCGCGCAACAATGGAATTACCGGAACCATCGGATCGGCCACACCGGATTTCAATGTGACGCGCTCACCGAGTTTGCGCAATTTGCTGCGACCCGACGGCAGTCTGGTGACGCCGGCCATGCACACCGCAGCGCTTACCACGCTTGATGCCGTGCTGGAGCACTACAACAACATACCCAACCCACCGAATAATACCAATCTTGACCCCCGCCTCCGCCCCGCCGGGCAGCCTCAAAAGTTGCAGTTAACCCAACCTGAGAAGGATGCGCTGATTGCCTTTCTCAAGACCTTGAGCGGTACGGCGGTGTATACCGACCCGAAGTGGTCGAGTCCTTTTCCTTAGTGAAATCTCCTGCTCAAAATCACTCAGGGTGATGACCAATCTGCTCGCCGGCGGCCATGGTAATGGGTATCTTCTGGCCTTGAAACCTCAAGGCTATGAAATTCGATCCGGCTCAAAATATCCAGAATCTCCAGTATTTCGGAGAGTTTGGAGGCGTCAACCCGTCCATTGAAGATTCATCGACGTACACGTTCCTCAAGGCGTCAAAAATGGAGGAGGTCTTCGAAAAGGAAGTGGAAGGCTGCTACCTCTACAGCCGTCACTGGAATCCCACCAACCGCTACCTGAGCCAGGCCCTGGCAAAAATGGAAAACACCGAATCGGCGCTGGTCACCGCTTCGGGCATGGCGGCCATCACGTCGACACTGCTTCAGCTCTGCAGCCATGGCGACGAGATTGTTTCCAGCCGTACCATCTACGGCGGGACCTTTGCCTTCCTTAAGAACGTGGCGCCACGCTTCGGTATACGCACTCACTTTGTAGACATTACCAAACTCACGGAGATTGAGAAGGCCATTACCCCATTCACAAAAGTTGTCTACTGCGAGACGGTAAGCAATCCCCTGCTGGAAGTAGCCGACCTGGAGAAGATCGGCAAACTCTGCAAGGCCATGAGTGTCAAGTTTGTCGTCGACAATACGTTCACCCCCATGATAATCACGCCCCGAAATTGGGGTGCCGACGTGGTAATCCACAGCCTGACCAAATTCATAAACGGCACGAGCGACACGGTGGCCGGGGCGATCTGTGGCACGAATGAATTTATCCACTCCCTCAGTGATGTAAGCCACGGTATGGTCATGTTGCTGGGACCGGTAATGGACAGCCATCGCGCGGCCTCCATCCTGAAAAATCTTCACAGCTTGCACCTGCGTATAAAGCGTCACAGTGAAAATGCCCAGTATGTGGCCGAGCGACTTCGCAGTGAGGGCATCGACATCCGGTATCCAGGTCTCAGCGACGCCCCGGGTCACGATGTTCTCAAGCGACTCATGAACACCGGCTATGGCTTCGGCGGCATGCTGCTGCTGAACATCGGAACCCGGCAACGCGCTTATGACCTGATGGAGCGTATGCAATCGGCCAACATCGGCTACCTGGCTGTCAGCCTCGGATTCTACAAAACACTCTTCAGCTCACCCGGTAGCAGCACGTCCTCTGAGATTCCTGAAGCGGAACGCGACCGTATGGGCCTTGGCGATGGACTGGTCCGGATCAGTATCGGCCTCGATGCCAACATAGGCGAAACAGTTCAGAAGATGTTGCGGTGCATTGAATCGGTTAATCAGTCCATGCCGGTGGTATCGTCCAGCACGACCGAGTCATCTTTGCTGGCCATGGCGCTGCAGCACTAATTTGATCAGGAGTTCGGTTTGGTCTCTCCCGACCCGGTGCCGTCAGGTCCAATGGCGTTTACCTGGTCGCGCAACTTTTTGGCTTCTGCCATCAACTTCAGCAGTTCGGTTTCCGCATCCTTGTCGGGACCGAGAATGTCATTACCCACCTGGGGAAGCATTTCAAAGGCTTTCTCCAGGTTCTTCATCATGTTGTCGGTGGATTTCCGCAGGCGGTCGGCGATGATCTTCGGGCTGAGTTCCTGTTTGCTGATCATCGTCATTGGACTGCTCGTCTTGCAATACCGGCACTTGGGCCTGTCCAGTTCCGTGTAGCCGGATTCATGACCGCATTCTTCGCAGCGGTAGACGATCATGTATTTTGGTTTTCTTCTGCGGGTGAGCATGGCAAGTGATTGTTTATGTCGAAGGTGAATGGACAGCAACACACACGCAAGGGAGGCGATACGATTGTCAGGAAAACCGTACACAGGGATAGCCTTGAGTCTCCCCATTTCCCATTAATTGGTACCTTACCTTCATGAGAGTACTGGCATTCATTGTTGCATTCTTCTTTTATGGAATAGGTTACGGCCAGCCGCCCGCTGTCTTTGTGCCGGTGGGAGGCAACACATGGATTGACGGGGGCGCTGACCGGCTGGATCGTGAGGGTGTACTGGTGCTGTCGGACATCAACTCGGTTAGCAAACTGTATGTCCGGGTGTCATCCGGGGAGCTCATCGTGTCGCTCCGATTGAAGGCCATACACGCGTCGGTGGTTGAGGTGACGATTCAAGGACAGAAAAAGATGGTGACGATCAGTCCAGACGAGGAAGAACACAAGGTTGGCGCATGGACGATAGCAAATGAAGGATATGTAACGATCATGGTTCAGGGTATGCGCAAGTCGGGGGAGTCAATCGGCACCTGGAGCGGTGTCACCCTCTCCGGGTCAGCGGTGGAGATGAACACATCGTTTGTGCCCAACAACGAGGGTAACTTCTACTATTGGGGCAGGCGCGGTCCTTCTGTGCATTTGCGATATGACACAGAGGGCTGGAAGGACGTGGAGTATTTCTATTCAGAGATTAAGGTGCCGGAAGGAAACGACGTAATGGGCTCCTACTTTATGGCCAACGGTTTTGCGGATGGATACTTCGGCATGCAGGTCAACTCGCAAACGGAGCGACGCGTTCTCTTTTCCGTGTGGAGCCCCTATCAAACGGATGACCCGAAATCGATCCCTGAATCGGACCGCATCGTGCTCCTTAAGAAAGGACAGGGTGTCATGACGGGTGAATTTGGGAACGAAGGATCGGGTGGGCAGAGTTTTCTGCGGTATGGCTGGAAAGCCGGACAAACCTACGGCTTCCTGCTTCGTGCCCAGCCTGATCAAAACATGGCGACGATCTACACGGCTTGGTTTTTCGCGCCCGAAGAGGGGCAATGGAAACTGATCGCCAGCTTTCGCCGTCCGAAGAAGTCCGCCTGGCTCGACAAGCTCTATTCCTTCCTGGAAAATTTCATTCCCGAAACCGGCAATATCCCTCGCCAGGCCGAATATGGAAATCAATGGATCCGTGATGCGTCGGGTCATTGGATCGAGCTGAGCCGCGCAACTTTCACCGGCGACAATACCGCAAGGAAGAATTACCGGAGAGACTATGCCGGTGGAATCTCCGGCGACTCGTTCTTT
>JAYRNL010000163.1:0-1932 GCA_041912235.1 Cyclobacteriaceae bacterium | reverse complement strand
CGCGGCAAAGACCACCTCTTCCTGAATGCAGATGATGCGACGGTTCGCCAGCTGCTGACTGCACCCGACACGGCCACCCTGCGGCGGTTAGTTGGGGATTACCGCATCGTATTTGTCGATGAAGCACAGCGGCTTCCTGAGGTGGGTTTGACACTGAAACTTCTTGTCGACGAATTTCCCCGGGTTCAATTGTTGGTAAGTGGTTCTTCGGCCTTGGAGATCGCCCAACACATCAACGAGCCACTCACCGGCCGCAAATGGGAGTTTCACCTTCTTCCCATCAGTTGGGAGGAGTTTGAAAGTGCCGTTGGATTTACGGAAGCGGAACGCCAGCTGGAGCAGCGACTGCTGTATGGCATGTACCCGGATGTGATCAACAACCCGGGAACACAAGGCCTCGTGCTTCAACAACTGACAGAGAGCTATTTGTACAAGGATATTCTCGCCCTCGCCAGCATCCGTAAGCCGGAGTTGCTGGAGCGACTGCTTCAGGCCCTGGCACTGCAGCTCGGGAGCGAGGTGTCATACAATGAACTGGCGCAGTTGCTGGGTGTGGACAAGGCAACGGTGATGAACTACATCGATCTTCTGGAGAAGGCATTTATCGTGTTCAGGATTCGAAGTTTCAGCCGTAACATCCGGAACGAGATCAAGAACAACCGGAAAGTCTATTTCTGGGACAACGGCATCCGCAACATGCTGGTGGCGAATTTCAATCCTCTCGACTTACGCACGGACAAAGGAGCGTTATGGGAGAACTTCGTAATTGCTGAGCGGGCCAAGTTTCTCCGGTATCATCAGGTAGTGGCAAACCGTTATTTCTGGCGGACGGTGCAGCAGCAGGAAATCGACTACCTCGAAGAACATGGCGGGATGATCGCACCTTACGAGATCAAGTGGAAGGACACCCGGAAGGTTCGTACCCCTGCCGCCTTTGCCAAAGCTTACCAGGCGTCCGTTCAAACGATCACCCGCGACAACTTTCGGAAATTGGTGGGTCCGGATCCATCAGCTGGGGCCTGAGATCATCCTGCTCCAACAGTTCATGGTTCAACAGTTCGAGGTTGACTGGTTTCGGTGCCAGCCGAAGGCAAAATTTTTTTGGCGGGTGCTGTGGAAATTTGCATCGATTTTCTATCTTGAAACGTGACCATTTTTTCTGAAACTGCGACGGGTTCGGCAACATCAAAAACACGGGAATAGACTGGAATTGAGCGAAGGATCAGCGAAGGATGAGCGAGAGACGAGCATAGGATTCCGATACCGATGCAAAACACATTCAACAGCGAGAGGTAACACATGGCAATTCTACCTAAAGGCCATCCGCTGAATGGCATCCGGGGACAGCTGGGCAAAACCATCATACTAAAGAAGTATGGCAAAAGAACGCTCCTGACCAACTTCCCTGCCCAGTCCAAAAACGACAAAAAACCCACCGAGGCCCAACGCGACCAGCGTTCCAAGTTTATGTACGCCGTGGATTATGCGCGGTGGGCCATTCAGGATCCCAAGCGCAAGTCCTACTATCAACGCCGTCTCAAAGGACGCCGGAATGCCTTCCAGGCAGCCATCGCCGACTTCATGGAAAACGGGAGGAAACTCTATCAAAAGCTGAAAAACATCAAAGAAAAAGCGGCGTCAGCTCGTAAGACCAGGTAAGTGATCCACGTCCTATATTCCTGACTTACAGATTCATACATGCCTTTGAGCACCAATTCATGGCTTTTTTGGTCACTTCCTGCGCCTTTGTAGTATTTATAGAGTAGTTTTATTACTCTATTTCGATCAAATTATTACCTTAGTTCCCCTTCTCGGTGCCTTCCCTTCGACAAGCTCAGGGCAGGCCCTCCGGCAAGCTCAGGGCAGGCCCTCCGGCAAGCTCAGGGCAGGCCCTCCGGCAAGCTCAGGGCAGGCCCTCCGGCAAGCTCAGGG
>JAYRNL010000162.1:0-23903 GCA_041912235.1 Cyclobacteriaceae bacterium | reverse complement strand
CTTCCCCCCAACGGCTCTGTGTAGGAGAACTGCGCCCCGTACGACTGGTTCTGGTTCTTCTGATTGTTGGTTTGGGCGATGATCTTCTTCTCAGTGGTCAAGGTGTAAAATTCATTGGTTGATTGAAGCGTGCCATCTGAGTTGTTCTCACTAAGGCCCAGGGATAGCGTGGCGGACAGCGTCCTTCCCTTCTTCGCAAACCGGTGGCGGTACAACAAACTGCTGTTGAGGTTTGTGCTTCGACCTTTAGTGTAGCTGTCCCGCACGCTTTGGTTCTGCAGTGAATCATTGATATTATAAGTCTTGCTGAGGCTTTGCACCGTCTGCTCGGTATTGGTGAGGGTGGCACTCGTCATGAATTTGAAGGAATTTGCTGAATCGAGCTGGTGATCCAGCGTGAGATTACCACGGTGGTTATCGCTTTGGTTTACCTGTCGGCTTGTTTGATTGAAGTCATAGCTGCCGTTGGGGAGGTAGTTGATCCGGTTCAGAAGCTGGCTGATATTCTGGTTCAGGTTGTTGTAGAAATAGCTGGCGCCCAGTTTGGTCTTGGTGCCGATATCCTGGTTCGTGTTCAGACCTCCGGCATAGTTGGTAATTATACCATTCTGACGACCGCCAAAGTTCAGGGGAACGCCACTTGAATTGTTACCGTCCATCTGGATCGTCATCCGGCCGCCGCCCGCCCCCGCCAGTTGCTGTGAGCCGCCGGAGAAATTCATATAATCGTCCATGGAAAAGCCCTGCTCGTTGACGTTGTTCCCCATTCCGAGGAACGACAGCTGGTCACCTTTGGAGAATTTATTGATGTTGGCTTTTGCCTGAAAGCGGTCCTCCGTTCCAGCACCACCCATCATGTTTCCAAATGCCCCGTTTCGTTTCTCTTCTTTTAACTCCAGGTTGATGGTTTTTTCCCGTTGACCGTCATCAATGCCGGTGAACACAGCCTGATCCGACTTCTTGTCATATACCTGCACTTTTTCAATTGCATCGGCCGGCAAATTTCGCGTGGCCAGCTTGGGGTCGCGACCGAAGAATTCCCTTCCGTCAACCATTACGCGCTGTACTTGCTCGCCCTGGGCGCGTATGGATCCGTCCGTATCCACCTCCATGCCCGGCATTTTCTTCAGCAAGTCTTCCACATTGGCGTTTGTCTTCACCTTGAATGACCCTGCATTGAATTCAATTGTATCGCGCTTGACGGTAACCGGTGCCTTCTCACCTTTGACAATCAATTCGTCCAGTTCGCGTGATACCGGGGCCATCGTCAATCGCCCTATATCCAGCACGGGAGTGGTAAAATCATCCGCACGGATTTCCCTGAATGCGGTCGCATAGCCTACAAAGGTGATCTTGAGGTGATAGTTTCCCCTGTTTACGTTCTTCAGTTCAAACATCCCCTGACGGTCCGTTGATCCGAAACTAACGAGGGCCGAATCTTTCGCCTGGAGCAGCATTACAGTTGCCGACGGCATTCCACCTTTTAGCGTATCCGTCGCCTGACCGCGTATAGAAAACTTCTGGGCTGAAGCATTCAGTGTTGCGAGCAGAAAGGTAAGAGCGAGTAACGTTCTTATCATGTGCCGTGGGTTGCCTGTTTATGAAGGATAATAATCGGATTTCAGGGCGCTAGCGGATGATCATGCGGTTGCCGCCACCCATCTGTTTCATGGCTTCATCAACAATCTTCCGGTATTCAGCCTGGGTTACCTTTTGTCCCTTGTCCGGAACTTTCATTTCACTTTTCTTCAAGGGACGCAACTCAATTTGCCTGGCAACGATTACCCGTTCACCGTTATTGACATCGATGGCCAGCACCGTGCCTGGCAGCGATGCGAATTGCTCAGGACCAAGCATCGGACGAATCTGTTCCGTGTACCAGGCCGTGATCTCCTGTTTGCGGTCAGGCTGTCGGTCATCGACATACCAGGCCATTTTGCATGCATATCCCTGTATCTCCCTGGTCTCTGTTCCGAATTTCCATGGTGAAATCTTCAGGGTATCTTCAATGAGATAATCCTTGCCCATGAATTCCCGTTTGGAGATTACTTTGGTTTCTGAAGGCAGAATGTAGATTTCATCATTCGGTTGTTGGATCCGGATGCGCATACCCCCACCGCTTCCATGGCCCGCCATCATGTCCTCTTCCTCGTCTTCAATGATCGGCTTGTACAAGGATTCGTTGGCATTGAAGAACAGTTGCTGCTTTGTTATCCGAAATTCCGGGATCATTGCTTTGCGGGCCTCCTGACCAGGCGGTATGCGCCGGTGCAGATTGACTTTGACTTCGTAGGTGATTGCTCCTGCTTCGGGTGCTTGGGCCAATACGACTTCAGCGGCCGCAATACAGACCAGGATGCCAATTATGACGAGCAGACTTTTCATAAGTTTAGAGGTTAACATGATATGTAGCATGAATCCGGAGCTAATGTACGAGCATAGATGAGCAACGGGGGTTAATGGTTCTTTAGGAAAGGTTAATTAAGGTTAAAGGCTGAACGGGTCAGCCGGTAAAGCCGTTACTTTTGCATCGCACCCATGAAAAAGTCGAAGAACCTGCTAACGCTGGCCCTGATGAGTTCCAGCATGATTCTGCTGGTATCGCTTCAGGTCGTCTGGCTGAGGGCTTCGTATGAAAAGGCGACCGAGGACCTTCGCGGTGAAACTACGCGCCTACTGAGAGACGCGGTATTTGCTGTGCGCGATTCGACCTTGCTTCAAAGCATCGAAGCCTTACCCCCGGATTCGGCTAAGCGAAGTAATACCAAGCAGGACACTTCGTTTGTGTTTGTTGCGGGGCAACCTGTGCAGCATCATGCTGATGGACAGGTACAGATCTATGTTTCCTCGACCACCGGTCCCGACTCTGCCCGCAGGATGCTGAGTACACTCGCCTCCCGCATTGGTGAAGGAAGAATGAGAACCAACTCCCGTTACACCATCCGCCTCCGGAATGATTCCCTTAATGAAGACAGCATACGCGCCACCTTCAGTCGTAACCTTTCGCGTGCCGGTCTGCCCCTCACCGCGTCTCTGCTAAAGCGAGGGAGCATGCCGCCTTTCCCGACAAATGGCCATTCTCCGGTCAGGGTGCGACGCATGATGGATGGTGATTCACCGCCCGACGATGATTCAGGCCGCACCCTGTTTGGCAGCGAGTTGCGCACGCATTGGGTTCGCACGGATCCTTTTTTCCGATACGCGGCCGTGCTGAATCCCGTCCGGCCCCTGCTCCTGCGGGAAATCACTCCACAAATACTCTTCAGCAGTTTCTTAACACTACTTACGCTGGCTTCTTTCATTGTCATGTATCGCAGCATCCGTTCCCAGCAGCGGTTGATGGAGCTGAAGAACGACTTCATCAGCAACATTACGCATGAATTGAAGACTCCCATTGCCACGGTAAGTGTTGCGCTCGAAGCCCTCAAGAATTTCAAAGGCATCGACAATCCCCAACTGACCGCGGAGTACCTTGACATTGCCCGGCTTGAACTCAACCGGCTTTCGCTGCTTACCGAAAAAGTATTGACCACATCCCTCTTTGATGAAAAGGGAATCGCCCTCGACATCGCGCCCGTCGATATGGAGGAGACCATCTCGGCGATTCTTAACTCGATGAAACTGGTAGCGGATAAGGCGCAGGCCACGCTGACTTTTGAAAAGTCGGGCAAAGACTTTGTAGTGGAGGGGAGTGCCGTACACCTGACCAATGTGATCCACAACCTGCTGGACAATGCGCTCAAGTACAGTCCGCAAAAGCCCGAAGTTCTGCTATCGCTCAAGGAAAGCGGTAGTATGGTTACTATCGCCGTGACGGACAAAGGGATCGGGATTCCGCCCGAGTATCAGTCCAGGATTTTCGAGCGTTTCTTCCGTATGCCCACTGGCGATGTTCATAATATCAAAGGTTACGGACTTGGACTGAGTTATGTTGAACAGGTTATACGGAGGCTTGGCGGAACCATTACGGTGGCCAGTGTTCCCGGGCAAGGCAGTACCTTTACCGTGATACTCCCCAAAAGGAAAGCCTGATGGCCAAAGTCCGGATTCTTTATGTAGAGGACGAGCCGTTTCTGGGCCGCATTGTGAAGGAAAGCCTCGAGAGCCGTGATTATGAGGTTGCCATGGTCAATGACGGCCAGGAGGCAATGAATGTCTTTAAGCAGGTAAGCCCCCAGATCTGCGTGCTTGACATCATGCTGCCAAACAAGGATGGCTATGCGATTGCCAAGGAAATACGCGGTGCCGATCCTGAGGTGCCCATCATCTTTGTCACAGCAAAGACGCAAACGGAAGATGTGGTGAAAGGATTTGAGACCGGCGGAAATGACTACCTGAAAAAGCCATTCAGCATGGAGGAGTTGATTGTTCGGGTAAACAATCTCCTTCGCATGTCAAGGAAAGCGGACAGGTCGATGGTGGACTATTTACCGATCGGGAAATTTGAGTTTCATCCCAACCGGTACGAGTTGAAATTGGCCGGGGCGGTAAGAAAATTATCACATCGCGAGGCCATGCTTTTGCTGGTGCTTGCTGAAAACAAGAATGTAATTGTCCAGCGCAAGGATGTCCTCATGCGGGTTTGGGGCGACGACTCCTTTTTCAACTCCCGCAACCTGGATGTTTACATCACCAAGCTCCGGGAATACCTGCGGGAAGATCCTGGGGTGGAAATCGTCACCATCAAGGGCGTTGGCTACCGATTCGTGGCTTAGCCACCCTTGGGCAACCAAAAGGGGGCCTTACAGCCCCCTTTTCATCACCAATCCCTAACACCACACTAAACGCCTTTGGTTAAAAGGCAGGGGAAGGTCGCCCGGGAATAGAAATAAATCAAACTGATAAATTCTATCTTTGCATAGACACCATCTATTATTTATGAATCTCCAGCAATTTGAATACATCATCGCCCTCGACAATCATCGCCAGTTTGCGCGGGCCGCCGAGAAATGTTTTGTCACCCAGCCTACGCTGAGCATGATGGTGCAGAAGCTCGAAGCGGAATTGGGGATCCGTATCTTCGATCGGAGCAAGCAGCCTATTGTACCTACGCGGGAAGGAGCCGAAGTAATTGCCCGGGCAAAACAGATCATGGCCGATGTCAGCCGCCTCAAGGACTTCGCCCGCCAGCTCAAACAGGATATTGCCGGCGAACTTAAATTGGCCGTGATCCCCACCGTGGCACCCTATCTCCTACCCCTGTTTTTGAAATCCTTCGCTGAGAAATATCCCCAACTGAAAATCAGCATTCGCGAGATGGTGACCGACGAAATTATTCACCTGCTCAAGACCGATGATCTGGACATCGCCTTGCTCGCCACGCCGCTGAACGATCCCAAATTGGTCGAGCTTCCCATCTACCAGGAGGAGTTCCACGCCTACGTTGCCGAAGGAGAAAGCGTTTCGAAAAAGCGATACGTACTGCCCAAGGACATCGATTTAAGTAAACTCTGGCTGCTGGAGGAGGGACATTGCCTTCGCAACCAGGTACTGGACTTATGTGAATTGAAAAAGAAAGACTTTGAAAGTGACCGGCTTCACTACGAAACCGGAAGCATCGAAACACTCAAAAACCTGGTCGACCACCACCAGGGCATCACCATCCTTCCCCATCTTGCGACACTCGACCTGACGAAAAAGCAACATAACAAGATCAGGGAATTCGCTCCGCCCAAACCTGTGCGTGAGATCAGCCTCGTGGTCAACGTGAACTTTCACAGGGCACGACTCCTGCAGGCACTGAAAGAAGAAATTGAGAAGCATCTGCCCGACTCCGTCAAGAAAATACAAAAGACACGGGTGATGGCCGTCTAGCCGGACTTTATTTTGGTCAGCCAACAAAAGCGATTACATTTGCCACCCCGCACGAAGCGAGGTATTTTGGGGTGTTAGCTCAGCTGGTTTAGAGTACTACCTTGACAGGGTAGGGGTCGAGGGTTCGAATCCCCCACATCCCACACAGCAGGGAATCCTGTGACTGATCATCCCTGAAATCCATTCTTCCGGTGTGAACCATCACAGTAGGGCTTGTTGGAAGAGCCTCCACAACGACAAAAAGCAGTAACCCTTTCCTTCTTCACCTCGGTTCCGTCGGCCGATTTCACGATAATACTACCGTGCACCATAAGTGGTCCGTTCACCGATGGCTCCACCACGATACCCGTCGGGGGTTCCTCTTGAGACGGGCCTTCGGCGTTCATATAGTAGCTTAAGGCTCCCGAAGGGCACTTTTTTATCTGCGCAACAATTTTTTCGGTAGTAGAATGCTGCGGAGTTATCCAAGGCAGTTCCTGTGGATGAAACACCTCGCCCAACCCGGTGAAACAATTGCGGGAGTGAATGCACAGCGCAGGTTTCCACACGATGGTCACCTCACCGTTGGAATATTTCTTGACAATGTCTTTCATGCCTTGTTTACCCTCAGGTTGGTTTCGATCTCGATCGGATTAGTCAACGTCTTGTGGACTGGACACAATTTCGCGATTTGGAGCATTCGCTCCTTTTGGTCTTCAGAAAGGGAGCCGGTAATATCAATTTCCGTTTGATAGCTGGTCTTTTGATTGAATGGGCCATTGGAAACGGTCACCCGGATTCGTTCGACGTCCCATTGTTTTCGGTCGGCATACATCCGAAGGGTAATGGCTGTGCAAGAAGCCAGCCCCATCCGCACAAAGTCTCCCGGACGAGGGCCTTCGTCGGTACCACCAATTTCAACAGGCTCGTCCGCGATCAGCGCATGAGTTCGGGCGTGAAGCTCCGTATGGTAGTTTTCACGACCAATGGTGGCTGTTGCCGACAAAACTTCCCGGGTCTCCATTTCAAAAAGATTCGTTCATCACAAAGGTAGCACGGGTCTTCCGCAAGCGTGGGGCCAGCTCACGCAAGCGCAGCGGTTCGGGTAATTCTTCCGGGTCACCGGGGTATCCGATCGCCAAAATAACCGTGGGATCATACTCAGCAGGAATATTGAGGCGCTCACGCAGCGATTCCCGGTTATATCCGCCCATTTGGTGAACATTCAACCCCATGGCGGTAGCCTGAAGTGAGAGGAAGGCGTTGGCAGCGCCGAGGTCGTAACTGGCCGTGGCATTGGGCCGCCCGGTTTTTGAATAGTTCTTCACCAACATACTCACCACCAGCAGCGGCGCGTGTTTTGCCCATACCTGATTGCCCTCATTCAATGTCTCAAGGATTGTTTGCCACAAAGGTAGATTTCGCGTAGCATATAGATAGCGCCAAGGCTGTTCGTTCACACTGGACGGCGCCCAGCGTGCCGCTTCAAAAAGCGTGTCGATTTGCACCTGTGACAACAAGCTGTCTGCAAAGGCCCGCAAGCTGCGCCTGGAGGCAATGATGTCCAGAACAGGTTTATCGACGGTGGATGTTATTTCAGCTGTTAATTCCATTTTACATTGAGGATAACGTATATGCGTACAACAATCTTCTTCTCAAACTGTTCACGGGCCTCACTCTTCAATCAATACGCCCATCTTACCCATCTGGTAGTCCCTCATCGCCTCCAGAATTTGAGTTTGATTGTTCATCACAAATGGCCCATAGGTAGTCACTGGCTCATTGAGCGGGGCGCCGCTCAAGAGCAATACCCGCGTATTCTCCCTTGCTTCTGCTGCGAATCCTTCTCCATCGTTGTTCAGATGAATCAGGTGCCATCCATCCACAAGGCCAAATCCGTCAACCGATAACTGACCGTCAAGAAGGTAGACCACGGCATGATGTTGCTCGGGCAGATGGACGGATATTTTTCCACCTTTTTCAAAATACAGCGTGGCCGCATTAACCTCAGTGGCTGAAGGAATAGGTCCTCGAATGCCCTGCAAGTCACCGGCAAAGACATTCATTTTCACCAAGCCGTCAGTCGATACCAAATTGGGTACATTATCCTTGTCCAACGGAAAATATGTTGGCTGATCCATCTTCCGGCTGGCTGGCGTGTTGATCCAGAGTTGGATAATCTCCTGTCGGCCTCCAATTTCATGAATATCATCCGGTGGTCGTTCACTGTGAATAATTCCTCTGCCGGCATTCATCCACTGGGCTCCGCCGGCATAGATGGTGCTGTTGTTTCCACGGCTGTCGCGATGATGAACCCCGCCCTTGAAGATGAAGGTGACCGGAGAAAACCCGCGGTGGGGATGAGGCCCAACGCCTCCATGGTCCGGCTTTATTGTCTTTGGCACCTTAATGTCGGCGTGGTGGAGGAGCAGAAACGGGTCAATCTGCTCGACGTTCATCGTTGGCAAAGGTTGGCGCACGGGAAGACCGCCCATGTCAACCATTTCGGCATACATCAGCCGCGCCACAGTCCTAGGCTTCATGTCCATTCAGGTTCATGGGAACTTCAATCAATAACACTTCCGCATCGCTGTCTGCCCGCAGACTGAATTTCTCTGTCGGTTCTATTCCAAGGCCATCGCGTCGGTTAAGTGAGACCTCAGCTGCGGTAACGCTGCCGTTGATAACAAACACGTAAACTCCGGAAGTTGACCGGTGAAGGTCATAGTCGAGGGTTGTGCCTTTGGTCAGGTCAGTGAGTGTGAACCAGGCATCCTGGTTGATCCAGAGGGCGTCTCCATTTTTCTCCGGCGCCACGACCGTTTGCAAAACATTCTTGCGGTCCGCTTTGGCAAAGAGGCGCTGGTCATAGCGGGGCTTTATGTTTCTCTCCCTGGGAAAGACCCAGATTTGGAGAAAGTTCACCTCCTCGGAAGAGGATGCGTTCTTTTCGCTGTGGGCTATTCCCGATCCTGCACTCATGATTTGTACTTCGCCGGACCGGATTATCGCATGGCCCCCGGTGTTGTCGCGGTGCTCGAGCGCGCCCTGCAGAGGAATAGAGACAATCTCCATATTGTCATGCGGGTGCTGCCCAAATCCCATTCCCCCTTTGACAACATCGTCATTCAAGACCCTCAATAGCCCGAAGTGAACCCTCGAGGGATCGTAATAGCCTGCGAAACTGAACGTGTGATAGGAATCCAGCCACCCATGGTTGGCATGACCCCTTGTTCCGGCCTTGTGAAGTACTGTTTTCATGGTTTCTGTGGCATTCTTCATACAAAGTTATATACAATTATTGTATATACAATTATCTGTCGGGATTGGTTCCCCATGCCCATGATCTGCATGGGCCTGATGAGGGCACCGTGGCGACTATTTTCTTGTATCCGCCACTATAGGCTTGATGTCTGCGTCCTGCAGTTGCTTGAGGAAAGCCGGCACATGCGTGGTCATCACCTTGTTGTACTCCGCCTCAACCTCGGTAAGACGTCCTTTTAGCAACGCGTACACTTCTTTATGGGAGTCTGCTGGTTGAAAATCTCCGGTGGCGACAGCATTAGCGAGGTATCCGATCTTTCCGGCAAGCATGTCCGGATAACGAACATCGTCCTGCCCGGTACCTGTGTATTTCAATTGAATCATCTTGCCTTCAACGGTTGTCAATACACTATCCAGTTGACCGGCGGATTTCACCAGCGCTTTGTACTTCGGCTTTGAAGAAAGCACATCCCGCAGGTCAAACACCTGGCGGCGGATGGATTCAATCTGGTTGACCATATCCGCGACGCTGTTGTAGTCGGCCTGCATTTTTTTCAGCAGTTCGGTTTGCGCCTGAATATCAGCCACCGTACCCTCTGAATTTGGATCCTTAAGGACATTCAGCGAACTGGTGAATTTCTGGTCGCCAGCCACCATGTTGATGCCATATTTTCCGGGAGGGACCATGATTGGCGGCACCTGATTGGTGATATAGGCATTGCGTGTGCGGTTCTTGTCAAGCGCTACCCAATCGGCGCCGACAGGAAGAGTGCGCAGAACAACAGCCTTGGACTCCTTGCCCCTAAGGTTCCACCATACCCGGTTAACCCCAGGCTTACTTTTCATCTTGAATGTTTTCACCGTATCCCCGGCCGCACCCGTAATGAATATTTTTATGCTGTCCTTATCGGTGTTCGACCAAAAGTTGAGTGAGGCCCCATAAGGCGGATCTTCACCCGTGGACGGTTCAGGAAACATTTGCATGGTGGATACGCGGGGTTGAAATCGATAAACGTCCTTCGGGGTAAACAGCGCGGCCTTGGTCGTACTGGCGCCAGCCGGCAATTGCTGCAACGGAGTGAGGTCGTCGAGTATCCATGCACCGCGACCGTAGGTGCCAACCACGAGATCGTTGAAATGCTCCTGCACCTCGAGCCAATACATGGGCGTGTGCGGCAAGTTGGACATAAACACCTGCCAATTCTCGCCGTCGTCGAATGAAATATAGAGCGTACTTTCTGTGCCTAAGTAAAGAAGCCCTTTACGAATCGGATCTTCCTTGATACTCCTGCAGTAGTTCAGGTTACCCGGCTGAATGCCCTTAGTGATTTTTTTCCACGTCTTTCCAAAATCCGTAGTGCGATAAACAAAGGGCTGAAAATTTCCCACTTCATGAAAATCCACCGTCACGTAGGCTTTGCCTTCGCTCCAACGGGAGGCTTCAATATTTCTCACCGTACCCAATGGCGGTAATTCAAGCATGTTCTTCGTCACATTAGACCAGGTCTTGCCTCCATCCTGGCTTACCTGGACCAGTCCATCGTTGGTACCGGCCCAGAAGACGCCTTTCTTAACAGGCGACTCTTCAAAGGCATAGATCACGTTGGCGTACTCAACACCAATATTATCCGGCGTAAGCCCGCCGGACATCTTCTGCATATTCTTGTCATTCAGCGTCAGGTCCGGGCTGATCACCTCCCAGGTCTGGCCTCCGTTCGTTGTCCGGTGAACCATCTGGCTGGTCGCATACAAGGTGTTATTGTCGTGCGGGCTGACAAGCAACGGGAAGGTCCACTGAAAGCGGTATTTCACATCGCTGGCCGGATGGCCGGCTGTATACTCAGGCCATATTTCAACTTGCCGATACTGGTGCGTTTTGTCGTTGTAACGGACTACCACACCGCCAACGGCACCCGTTCCTGATGCGCTGGACCAAACGATGTTCGGATCTTTCGGATCTGGTGTGGCAAATCCACTCTCGCCACCCCCCACGTCGTGCCAGAGTCCTGTGGCTATTCCAAGACTGAAGAAACTTCCCGTGTTGCTACGGCTGGGGCCACGCATGGATGGTCCATCCTGGCGGTTGGTAAGGACATGATAGGGAATGGCATTATCGACCGTTACGTGATAAAGTTGAGCGATAGGCAGTGTGGTTCTGTGCCAGGTTTTGGCGCGGTTCTTTGAAATAGAGATTCCTCCGTCACCCGCAACGGCCATTCGGTTTCCGTTGACAGGGTCAATCCACATTTCGTGATGATCCCAGTTCGGTTGACTGAAGAAATCCATGATGGGTTCGATGGAGCGACCACCATCGATGCTGGTCCAGAAACCCGATGAGATGAAATACACATCATTGATCTGGTCGGTAGAGGCAGCCACCCGGGTGTAGTAGGCCTGACGGCCCGTCAGGTTGCGGTTGGCATTGATCATCCTCCATGATTTTCCTTTGTCGTCTGATCTCCATAATTCACCGGTCTCTCCTTTCTCCCCAATTTTTTCGAGACCATCGCCGGTTTCGATGAGCGCATATACCCGATCCGGTGCAGCGGGCGTCATGCTCAGCGCGATCTTACCCACTGCGCCTTCCGGAAGTCCGGCGCCCTTCAATTTCGTCCAGGTGTCGCCACCATCTTTCGACATGTAAAGGCCGCTGCCAGGTCCGCCGCTGGTCCGGTTCCAGGTCTTGAGAGAAAGTTGCCACATACCCGCAAAGAGAATTCTCGGGTTGGTAAGATCTATGGTCATGTCAGAAACCCCGGTGTTTTCGTCCACGAACAATACTTGTTTCCAGGACTTTCCTCCGTCAGTGGTCTTATAGACACCTCTCTCCTTCTGTGGGGCGTAGGCATGGCCCAGTGCGCCAACCCAGGCAATGTCAGGGTTGGTGGGATGAATGATAATTCGGCTGACGCGGCCTGAATTCTCCAGGCCCACCAAGGTCCAGGTTTCCCCTCCATCGGTAGATTTATACACCCCATTGCCAATCGAGATGTTGGAGCGGATCGAGCTCTCACCGGTTCCCACATAGACCACGCGAGGATCTGACATCGATATGGCCACAGCGCCAATGGCATGAACATTCTCCTTGTCAAATACCGGTTTCCAGACCACACCCCCATCATTTGTTTTCCATACACCCCCTGTTGCGGCGCCAACGATGTACACCTGGTCATTGCCCGGAACTCCTGCCACACACGTTACACGGTTCCCGATCGGGCCGATGTGACGAAACTTAAGTTGTTCAATGTCTCCGCTGCTCAAGGTTTGGGCCAATGAACAGACGATCATGAACAAGGGAACGACAGATAATACTGTCCGGAGGAAGAATGAAGGTCTCATGGGTAGGAAATTGATGTTTACCAAATATAGAGAATGGGTCGGATGGTTCCGCCGGATTTTCCAGCATCGGAAAGTGGTTTTAGGTCCTCCGCCGTCATTTCTGTACAAAAGGTGTAACCCTCGGTTTTCTTTCACGTTTGCAGAACTAATACCTGAACTATTCGCATTATGAAAGGGAACAACCTGGGGGAACTGGAAGAACTGGTGCTCCTGCACGTGGGAATTCTGTACCCTGAGGCCTATGGCGTGGCCGTCATGGATGAGATTGGCCGACAAGCCGGCCGGAAACTCAACATCAGCGCGGTACACTCCGTGCTCACCCGGTTGGAGGACAAAGGTCTTCTCAAATCGCGGATGAGCGATCCAACCGATGAACGCGGTGGGCGCAGGAAGAGGATTTTCTTGCTTACTGCGTCGGGGAAACGCGCACTGGAAGAAGCCAATGAACTTCGGACTCAACTCTATAATCAGATTCCCAAGGTTGCTTTGCAATTCCGACTGGCATGAGGAAGTCAACGCCACCCGTTTGGGCCGACCGCTTTCTTGAATGGTATTGCCGGGCCGATCGCCTCGAAGAGATTCAGGGTGATGTGCATGAGTTGTTCGACCGGAAAGCTCAAACCCATCCCCGGTTGGCCCAGGTCCAGTTTGTTTGGAATGTCATTCGGTTTTTCCGCCTCCGGAACATGCGCAAGCATTCAGCATCGCATCAACCCAATCTTACCGATATGTTTTACAACTACCTCGTCGTCGGTTTTCGCAATGCGCTTCGGCATAGCCTTACTTCCTTTATCAATATTGGCGGGCTTGCTTTGGGAATTGCCGGCGCCATTACCATTTTCATATTCGCCGATCAATGGTTCCATACCGATGATTTTCATGTGAAGAGTGACCGGATCTTCCAGGTTACCAATGTGGTGAGCCGCGACAGCAACAAAGTAACCCTGAGCGATACACCCTTGCTGCTGGGCCCCATGATGAAGCAGGATATTGCGGGAGTCGCGCGGATGACCCGGGTTGAAGTTGGCAATGCGTCCGTCCGGCATGAGGATAAGGTTTTCTTTGAGCGCATATGGTTTTTTGACCCGGCTTTCTTTGACATGTTCACCTTTCAGCCGTTTGGTGTTCCCTCTGATGCGCTTGCCTCCAAGTCGAATATTGTTCTATCACGACCCCTGGCCGAAAAGTATTTTGGCAGGGAGAACCCAATAGGAAAGACCATGTCGGTCAAGTTCTCCAATGGCGTAATCACAGAATTTACCGTGAGTGCAGTTGCTGACTTTCCTGATAACAACACCATGGATTTCCCGATGGCGCTTTCGATAGAAGCGTTTCTGGATCTTAAAATCAAGGAAGCCTACGACTGGTCATACCTGACGGATGGCATATTCATCGAACTTGAACCCGGCGTGAATATCGATGCGGTTGCGTCTCAAATGGCCAAGTACAAGAAACTGCAAAACGAATCCTCTCCGGAGTGGCCCATTGAATCTTTCAAGTTCTACAACATAGCTGATCTCGCCAGGCATGGATCAGAAATTGAGAGTGCCGTGATGGGGCCGGGTGAAGCGCAAGGCGTTTATGCCATGAGCACTATCGCTTTTCTCCTGCTCCTCCTGGCCTGTTTCAACTATACCAATATCTCGGTTGCAACCATCACCACTCGGTTGAAAGAAATAGGCATCCGGAAAGTGGTGGGCGGCCGGAAGGTTGAAATTGTCCAGCAATTCATTGCCGAAAACTTCCTGCTGTGCTTTGTGGCGGTAGCACTCGGATTGTTAATTGCTTATGTCGCATTTATGCCTGGCATCAGCGCCATCGTGGGGCAACGTATCCCCTTTAGCTTTTCCTCCGCGGCCAGTATGATCTATTTCTTTGCAGGATTGTTTGTGTTCCTGGTACTGGTTTCGGGTGTCTACCCTGCCGTATTTGTGTCCGGTTTTCAACCGGTAGTCATTTTAAAGGGCAAAGAAAAATTTGGCCAACGTAGCGCGTTCAGCCGGATCCTGCTCACCATGCAATTCATACTTGCCTTCATGACCATTGTGGGTTGCGTCCTATTCCTCGACAACAGCTTCTACCTGAGAAATAAGGACTGGGGATACGACCATGACAGTAACCTGGTCGTGCCGGTCAATTCAACCGAACAATATTTGAAATTGAGGGACAAGGTGGCCACACATGCCGGAATCATTCGTTATGCCGGGGCCGCCAACCATATCGGATTGGGCAGCCGTTACACCTCACTCGAACACCTTGAGCGCAAATCATCCATTGTTCAAAACGCAGTAGGTTACGACTACCTGGAAACCATGAATCTTCGGCTCAAGGCGGGCCGCTTTTTTGACCGCAGTATGCCCTCCGACAGCGTGTCGTCGGTGGTCGTCAATGAAGCCTTTGCAAAGATGATGGGATGGCCCGATGGACTAAGCCAGTTTTTCACGCACGAAGGCAAACAATGGACTGTTATCGGGATCGTCGAGGATTTCCATCATGACGACTTTTACTCGGCCATACTGCCCGTGATGTTTACCATTTCTCCGGAAAAGGATTTCCGCTACCTCGCCATTCATGTTTCGGCTGACCAGGTCAAATCAGTGGAAGCCGAGATCCGCAACTGGTGGAAGTCGATCGGGCCTGATGACCCTTACCGTGGTATCGTGCAGAATGATGTCTTCCACAGCTTTGTCAGAAATAACAATAACGACGTCAAGATTATAGGAACCGTGGCTGTGATCACGATGGTCCTTGCCTGCCTTGGCTTGTTCGGCCTTGTTTCGTACAACATTACCCGAAGGCTGAAAGAATTCAGTGTGCGCAAAGTGTTTGGCGCCAACATTCTTCAGATCTTCCGATTGATGAACCGGGATTACATATGGATACTGGGTATTGCTTTCCTAATTGGCGCACCCGCCGGGACCTTCCTGATGAACCTGCTGATCCAGGCGGTTTATCCGGCGCCCAAGTCAATGGGGCCTCTGCCTTTTGTTATTGCCATTGCCCTGATGGCACTTACCGTTGCCCTAACCATCGGATCCCAGATGAACCGTGTAATCCGGGAAAACCCGGCGCGGACTCTTCGCAACGAGTGAACTGAACTTATTAGCTTTGGTTTAATGGTCACCTTCTCCACCACGATCAAGCGATTTGGCAAGCATGGGGAAAAGACCGGTTGGACCTATATTGAAATCAGCGCCTCACAGGCTCAAAAACTTAATCCAGGTAAGAAGACGGGCTATCGCGTTAAGGGTAAGCTCGATCAACATTCCATTCAACGCGTCGCATTGCTTCCCATGGGCAATGGTCGATTCATTATTCCCCTGAATGTGAACATGCGCAAGGCTATTGGAAAGTCAAGTAAAGATAAACTGAACGTTAGTCTAGAGGTGGATGAACGCACCCTACAACCTTCTACGGTCTTTATGCGCTGTCTTAAGGACGATGCCCGGGCGATGGCCCACTTCAAAACCCTTTCGGGTTCACATCAGCGCTACTTCAGCAAGTGGATTGAAGAGGCAAAAACCACAGAAACCAAGACCAAACGCATCACCATGGCGGTGATTGCACTCGCCAGCGGGCAGGGATTTCCCGAAATGATTCGGGCCAACAAGAGGAAATCGTAATTCGGCGCCTGCGTTTCAGGCACTTTCACCTCTAAGCTGGTCCAGCAAAACATTAAGTTGGCGGGCTTCAGCTTGTGAAAGATTTTTTAGCATGCTCAACCAACTTTCTGATTCCTTATCGATCCTATCCAGGGTCTTCAATCCCTTGGCGGTTATCCGGATATCCACCTGCCGACGGTTGGACTCGCAAACGGTGCGACTGACCATACCCTTCTGTCTCAGTTTTTCAACGAGTCGTGTGGCATTACTGCTCTTATCAATCATCCGGCACGCAATGTCCGCCAGCATCAGCGTCTTGGGATGGCTCCCCCGCAGAATGCGCAATACGTTGAACTGCTCCGGGGTAATGTCGAATGGTTTCAGGCGAAGCGCGTTGAAATTGTAGAGCCAACTGCTGGTGTAGAGCAGGTTAATGGCCGCCTTGTGGTGCTCCGAATCAAATCGCTCCTGCTTGATCGCGTCTTCCAATTGCATAGCCAAAGGTAGCGCAATAATTGTCGATACAATGATCAATGCGGCTGTCCACCAGGCCTTAACCAACGGGTATTTTTCAGGATTTCCAAACCTTTCAGGCCAACTTGCGTATTAGATACCAATCGGTATCTTTGTGTCATGCGCCAGCCTGAAGCCACCAAAGCCAGTATCCTGAAGCAGTCCGGGCTGTTGTTCAATACCCAGGGGTATCAGGCGACATCGCTCAGCGATATCACGGGCGCAACCAAACTCACCAAAGGAGCCATCTATCGTCATTTCAAGAGCAAGCATCACCTGGAAAAGGAAGCGTTGCTCTTTTTGTCGGAAACGATGTTTGATCATATGCGACAGCATATCAAGGGCCAAAAGACGGCGCCGGAGAAACTGCGTGCCCTGTTTCGTTTTTTTGAAACTTACATCAGCAACCCACCCATCATGGGAGGCTGCCCCCTGCTCAACGTTTCAACGGAAGCCGACGATGCCCACCCTGTTTTACGCAAACAGGCCGTCTCTATTCTCACCCTGCTGAAAAATTCCATAGTCGCCCTGATCGACAACGGTGTGCGTTTTGGCCAGGTAAAACCAGGTGTTGACAAGGAGTACTACGCTTCCGTGATCATCGCCTTGCTTGAAGGGGCCATCATGATGAGCAAGGTTCAGGGAAACAGCCAAGACATTAAGCTGGCCATTCGCCATCTCGATGCCATGATCCAGGAAATCGAAATCTGAATTTTTTTTAACAATAAGATACCAATTGGTATCTAATCGCATCATGAAAAAACTAATCGCCAAGCTCCTCGGACAGTATCTCAACCTCCTCGCCGTCCTGTCGCCCAGAAAAGCCGGGGAGTTGGGATTTTATCTCTTCTGTTCCCCTCAGCGCACCCCGATGAAAGTTCATCACCGGCAGTTCCTGGATTCAGCGGAGCGTTCCTCCTTCCTGTTCGACGGCTACCCCATTCAAGTCTATCGCTGGGGTCACGGCCCCAAGAGGATCCTCTTTCTCCACGGATGGCAAAGTCACACATTCCGCTGGAAGAACTACATCGAGGCGTTTGATCTGGAAGCGTACACGCTTTATGCGTTCGATGCTCCCGGGCACGGATATTCCGGCGGAAAGTACCTCAACCTGCCCATTTACAGCCTGGTCCTTGAGACTTTTCTCAACCTCGTTGGTCCTATGGATGCCCTGGTGAGTCATTCGCTTGGCAGCTTCACCGCTTTGTATACGTTTCACCGGACGGGCAGTGTTCCGGTTACCCAACTCGTGATCACCGGTACTCCGGGTGAGGTCTCCGACTTTTTTGGCTATTACCGGGACACGCTTGGCCTTTCATCCCGTGCTGAAAAGACCATCCGAAATACGTTCAAGCGAATCCTTGATCAATACCCTGAATACTTTTCAGCCCGGACATTTGCAAGAAGCTTGAACATTTCCGGTTTGATCATCCACGACGAAGGCGACATTGAAACCCCTATTCATCATGCTGAAGCCATCCATGCGATTTGGAAGGAATCCGTCATGGTTAGGACAAGCGGTTTGGGTCATAACCTCCGGTCATCGCATATCGTTAGGTTGGTGGTCGAATTTCTTTCCGACAAACCCTCGAAACCCCGCAAGCTGACGGCGCCCGACTTCGCACTCCCGTCGATCAATTAGATTCATCGCACCTCGCGAACACGATCCTTCATTCCGCCATAAAGAACGTCGAGGACGCCTGGCTCCAGAATGAATTTCTGTGGAAATGGCAGTTCGATGCGACTTATTTCATTGAGCTCGGTCATGGCATCCTGAGGCAGCTCCCAGGCCAGACAGCCCAACGTGTCTTCCAACTGACTGACCTTTGTGGCTCCAACAATCGGTATCATGGATTGCCCTTTGTGTTGTCTTGTCCAATTGATAGCGACCTGAGATTCACTCACTCCCAGGCGTTCCGCAATTTCCATCACTTTCTTTGTGATCAATATGGCACGCTCTGAAAGTCTGGCACTCGTATCCGGCAGCCTGCCCCGATTGCCCTTCAGGTACTTGCCGGTCAGCGCCCCGCCTGCAAGCGGCGCCCACGGTGTTGTGGTCAGATTAAATGCCCTGGCCATGGGAAGTAGTTCAGCTTCCACCGTTCGCTGCAACAGGTTGTACTCAATTTGAAGACCCGCAAACCGATTCCATCCGCGCAGCTCCGCCAGCGTATTCGCCTGGCTTACCACCCAGGCCGGTGTATCGCTCACGCCGATATAGTGCACCAGTCCTCGACGAATGAGATCGTCCAGGCCACGCATAATCTCTTCTGCCGACGTCCAGCCATCCCAGGCATGAACCCAGAGCAAGTCAATAAATTCTGTTTGAAGGCGCTTCAGGCTCTCCCGCACGCTGCGCATCATGTTTTTGCGATGATTGCCTGAAAAGTTCAGGTCTCCGGAACGGTCTCTGAGCGAATATTTTGTGGCCACCACGAAATGATCCCTGTCTGCGGCGGTAAACTCGCCAACAAATTTTTCAGCCGCACCTTCGGTATAGCGATTGGCTGTGTCGATAAAGTTGCCGCCGGCCTTTACGTAAAGGTCAAAAATCTTCTTGCTGGTTTCCCGATCGGCGCCCCATTTCCATTCCGTGCCGAAACCCATCGTTCCAAGCGAAATTTCCGAAACGCGCAGTCCTGAGTGTCCAAGTAGCCTGTAGTTCATAACATGGGGATTGCAGTCATTTGAATAGCTTTATAATCACAAAAGAAGACAAAAAGTTTTCACGAAAATGAAATCCATTGCTATTCTGCTGTTTGACGAGGTGGAAGTGCTTGACTTTGCCGGACCTTTCGAAGTTTTCTCCGTTACCGGCCGCCGTCGACTGGGCGAACCGTACGAGGTATTTACGGTAGCGGAAAAACCTTTGGTCACTGCCCGGAACAGCCTGGTGATAACGCCCACGTACACCTTCGAAACTTGTCCGCATGCCGACTTTCTCCTTGTGCCAGGCGGCGGGGGTTACCGCGATGACGGCACTGCCTTTGGAAGTCGAAGGGAAATGAACAATCCGGTGCTCCTGAAGTGGGTGCGGGAGCGATCCGAGGATGCGGCCCATCTCCTCTCCGTCTGCACGGGCGCTCTGATCCTGGCCAAGGCACAACTGTTGGAAAATTTGTCAGCCACTACGCATTACCTTGCGCTGGACAGCCTGCGAAAAATATCGCCCACTATTCGTGTTACTGCAGACAAACGGTACATTGACAATGGTAAGGTGGTGCTTTCGGCCGGAGTCTCCGCAGGTATTGACATGTCGCTGTACATGGTTTCGAAGATGCAAGGAATGGAAGTTGCTCTTGAAACGGCGCACTATATGGAATATGATTGGAAACAAAACGAGTTGAGTCTATGAATATCGCAATACTGGGATCGGGAAATGTGGGGAGCGCCTTGGCGGAGGGCCTCATTCGGTCAGGTCATGCAGTTTATTTCGGAACAAGAGACAAGGCCTCGGCTAAGTCATTAAAAGCGGTTGGCCAGGTTCCAAAAGCAAGCCTACTTTCTATTCCTGAGGCGTGCCGAATGTCAGACGTGATCATTTTCACAACTCCGCCGGAAGTTGTGCCTTCGCTGATACCACAATTGGGCGATGTTAAATCCAAAGTACTGATTGATGCTACCAATTCTGTTCGCACACGACCGGAACCTTATCCTACTGCCTTCCATGCGTTGAAGTCGCTCACCGGTTCGACGGCGATAGTGAAATGCTTCAACACCACCGGCTTCGAAAACATGAGAGAACCCGTCTATGCAGGCATTGGCCCCATAGACATGTTTTGCGCGGGCAGCGATGCCCACGCCAAAGCGATCGCCCGTCAACTTGCTTTGGGCATGGGGTTCAGTGAATGCTGGGATTTTGGCGGCGACGACAAGGTGGAACTTCTCGAAAAGTTTGCCTTGAGCTGGATCAACCTCGCCATCATGCAGGGCCAGGGACGGAACATTGCATTCAAGGTGATTCGACGCAAGTAGGCAAACGCCCGTGAGGGCGCATCTACGGGAACCATCGTCATCGGAGGCATGATTCTTGTCATCCACATTCCATTCAACCCGCATAGGGGTACGTTTGACGGCGCATTAGTTGCCTTGAATGAAAAAGGATTCATTTGTCGGTTACCTTTGTGGCGTTAATCGTTCATTAAGAGGAATGAAGAAATGGCTTGTTTCGTGTTTTGTACTTCTCGCGGCGGCTTGCGCTGTTTATTACTACGTGATGAACAAGCCGCATCGCTCGGTCAGCGATGATGCGGGTATAGCCATTGCGGCCGATTCCTTGTTTCAGGCATTCACGTCAAACGAACAGGCAGCCAACGAGGTATACCTAAACAAAATCCTTCGTGTGAAAGGAACCGTGAAGTCGGTCGATCGAAATACGGAAGGAAATCAAGTCGTCGTTATATATGCCGGCGACCTGATGTTTGGCGTCAACTGCACCATGGAAAAAGACGAATCGGTAAGAGAGGGCGATGAAGTCGTCATAAAAGGAATTTGTACTGGCTACCTCGCCGATGTTGTCATTAACCAAGCGATCATAGAAAAACTCCCTGAATGAAGAGTTCCGCAAAACTCATAGGTCGACTGAGACGGTCATTAGGCGCTTTACTTATTCTGGGCTTGGTCTACGCTTGCGTCCACGATCCATTCCCCCCCATTTCACCTCCTGTTGAGGTAAATCCGGGGAACAACTATGGTGGAACAACTCCGGACTGCAAATATGTTGGCGTCTGTTTTGAAAGCAGTGTACTGCCCATTTTCCAATCCTCTTGCGCCAAAATCGGCTGTCATGACGCGAATACGAACACGGACTACAACCTAAGCACGTATGAGACCATCATTCGAAAGGGCATCGTACCGGGAAATGCCAACCAGAGTAAACTGTACAAGGTGACGGGATATAGTGGTGAAGACCTCATGCCGCCGTTTCCCAATGCAAAATTGACAACGGCCCAGCGCGATTCGATCGCCAAATGGATAAACGAGGGGGCGAAAAATACACCCACATGCAATTGTTTCTGCGATACCACGAAGTTCACCTACGCAGCAACAATCAATCCGCTGATTACCGCATACTGCGCCGGGTGCCATAACCCTAATTCGGCAGGAGGAAATATCATCCTGACAACCTACGCCGGCGTCAAGACGGTTGCGCTGAACAACAAACTCGTCGGGTCTGTAACGCACGCCACCGGATTTATCCCCATGCCTCAGGGTGGAAAACTCTCCGATTGCCAGATCATCCAGATCAAGAAATGGGTGGGCGCGGGGGCCCAGAACAACTAGCTCACTTATGCGTTCACGATTTGCGGTCATCTTGTGTGTTGTCGTGCTTACCGGATGTTACGACGACAAGGAAATCATTCTTTATCCGGAGTCAGCCTGCACGCCGCCAGCCACGCCTTCCTATCAAACCGATGTGGTGCCCATACTCTCACAGCACTGCTCAAGTTGTCATGCCGGTGGTTTTGCCTCGGGGAACGTGCTCCTGGATTCCTATGCGGAAGTAAAAAAGTACGCCGATAATGGTAAACTCATGGGGACTATCACCTGGTCATCCGGGTATTCACCCATGCCTAAGAATGGCAACAAGTTGACCAACTGCCACATCACAACCATTCAGGCTTGGGTTACCGCTGGATCTCTCAATAACTAGACTAATCACTCACTCTTATGAAAACGCTTTCCTCCCTGCTCATCATCCTGTTTGTACAGGTGACATCAGTTGTTTTTGCCCAGGATATCTACATGACCCGGAATGGGAAGATCAGCTTCTTTTCCCGCACACCGATGGAGAATATCGACGCCGTCAATAACGAAGTCCTTGGTGTAATCGATCTCAAGAAAGGTGAACTTGCCTTTGCCGTGCTGATCAAGGGTTTTCATTTTGAACGCGCTCTTATGGAAGAGCATTTCAATGAGAACTATATGGAGTCCACAAAATTTCCCAAGGCAACATTCAATGGCTCATTCAAGAACCTGCCCACCATTGACCTGAAGAAAGACGGTTCCTACCCCGTTCAGGTGGAGGGAGATCTCATCATTCATGGCACAACAAAGAAAACATCGATGAGTGGCGAACTCATAGTGAAAGATGGTAAGTTGTCGTCCCAATCATCATTCAAACTCATTCCCAAAGACTTCAAAATTGATATCCCGAGCGTGGTTGCCGAAAAGATTGCTGAAGCCATTGACGTCACGGTGGAATGTGCATACCAACCTAAATAATGCGCCATGCGACAACATCTTGTCACCGTCCTGCTCATGCTGATCTCACCGTTGGCGTACTCACAGGACTTACTCAACATGCTGGATGAGGAATTGGACAAGGACAAAAAACCTGATTACGTTACGGCAACCTTCAAAGCCACACGCCTGACCAACGGGCATACAGTGGAAACGCTTGGCGCCGGCGTACTGGATGTGCGTATTTCACACCGATTTGGTTATCTCAATACGGGTATCGAGGAACTTTTTGGGCTGGACCAGGCAACCAATCGTCTGGCGCTTGAATACGGCATCACCGATCGATTGATGGTTGGCTTTGGACGCAGTTCCTACAAGAAAGAGCTCGATGGATTCGCCAAGTACAAGGTCATTCGACAGGCCACTAACGGGTCACCTGTGACCCTGAGTGTGTTTTCGTCCGCCATGATGAATACCAGTTCGTATGCAGATCCAACCCGGGTGAATTATTTTTCCTCCAGGATGTCCTATGCCTTTCAGGCTTTCATCGCCCGAAAGTTCACCGAGTCCTTTTCGCTTCAGCTAATGCCTTCGATGGTTCACTACAACCTCGCGCCATCGCCGAACCTGAACAACAACGTCTACGCCATGGGTATTGGCGGCCGCCTGAAGCTCAGTAAGCGGGTCAGCATGAATGCCGAATATTACTATCAACTCCCGAGCACACAATACGTTGGCACCACCAATTCCCTCGCCCTTGGTTTTGACATTGAAACCGGAGGACACGTATTTCAATTATACGTCACTAACTCGACGGGCATGAACGAGCGGGCCTTCATCACGGAGACTACCGGCGATTTCTTCAAGGGAGACATCCATTTTGGATTTCACATATCCCGGGTGTTTAGCCTGAAAGACCCCAGGAAGAAAGGTTGATGGCCACCATGATTCGGCTAGCAGGGATTGATTCCGGCAACCTTTTCCTTGAGGCTTTGCCCAATTGATTTTCTGCATTACATTTGCAGTCCTTAAAAAGGGAGCTTAGCTCAGCTGGTTCAGAGCATCTGCCTTACAAGCAGAGGGTCGGGGGTTCGAACCCCTCAGCTCCCACACGCGCCCCGGATTTCTTCCGGGGCTTTTTGTTGGCCCGGCCCCCCCGCCCCACGCAATAAACACTTCGGCAGTTTGGTTTATCAATTGCTGCTTAAT